>NZ_JAPFQV010000012.1:0-103670 GCF_033804685.1 Micromonospora sp. RTP1Z1 | reverse complement strand
CACCCGGGGTGGGTGAGGGGGGGTCACCCGGGGCGGGGGCAGGATCGGGGCTTGGCGGCGTACATGCCGGCGAGCGGCGCACGCCGCGGACCCCGATCGTGGAGGAGTGACCGATGGCCACCGCAACCGTTACCCGGACCGACCAGGACATCCAGACCGACGTCCTCGACGAGCTGACCTGGGAACCCCGGGTACGCCCCAACGAGATCGGGGTGACCGTCACCGACGGGGTGGTCACCCTGACCGGCTGGGTGGACAGCTACGCGAAGAAGTGGGCCGCCGAGCGGGCCGCGCACCGGGTGTCCCGGGTCCGGGCGGTCGCCAACGACCTCGCCGTGCGGATCGCCACCGCGGCCGAGAAGAGCGACCCGGAGATCGCCACCGCGGCCAGCCGGGCCCTGGAATGGGACGCCTTCGTACCGATCGAGGACCTCGACGTGACCGTGGCGGACGGCTGGGTCACCCTGCACGGCGAGGTCGAGTGGGAGTACCAGCGCCGCGCGGCCGAGCGCGCGGTCGGCAAGCTGACCGGCGTACGCGGGGTGAGCAACGGCATCACCGTCCGGCCCGCGGTCCGGACGGACGGTCGCGACCTGGCCGAGCGGATCGTGGACGCGCTGGCCCGCAACGGTGCGACCGAGGCCGAGGGGATCAGCGTCCGGGTGCACGGCGACACCGTGGTGCTGGAGGGCCTGGTGCACTCGGTGCCGGAACGCGAGGAGATCGAACGGGTCGTCTGGTCGGCGCCCGGCATCCGCGAGGTGCACAACCACGTCGCGGTGGGCCGCTGAGCGGGCGGTCGGGTGACCGTCGGAACCACCCGGCCCGGGTGATCCCGGCTCACCCCCTCCGGAGCGACCGTGGAAGGCATGACTGATCCGAACAGGCTGATCAGACCCGGGCGTCCCGCGCCCGGCTTCACCCTGCCGGGGACCGGCGGGTGATGGCCGGATGACCACGCCGCTGCAGGTCACCACCGCGAAGCTGCGGATCCCGGTGACCGATGTCGACCACGTCCGCGGGCCGGTGAACGCGCCGGTCACCCTCGTCGAGTACGGCGACTTCCAGTGCCGGTTCTGCGGGGCCGCGTACTCGAACCTGACCGAGGTGCTGCGCCAGCGCGCGGACCAGGTTCGGCTGGTCTACCGGCACTTCCCCATCGCCAACGTACACCCGTACGCGGAGAGCGCGGCGGAGGCGGCCGAGGCCGCCGGCGGGCGCGGCCGGTTCTGGGAGATGCACGACTGGCTCTACGAGCACCAGGACCAGCTCGACCCGGTGCACCTGTCGCTCGGCGTCGAGCAGCTCGGGCTGTCGCCCGAGGAGATCGACGCGGAGGTGAACGGGCACGCGCACGCCGACCGGGTCCGGCGGGACTTCGTCGGCGGCATCCGCAGCGGCGTCAACGGCACCCCGTCCCTGTTCGTCAACGACGTCCGCCACGACGGTGGTTACGACCTGGCGGAGCTGTTGGCCGCCGTGGACGCCGCGGCGAACGCCTGAGCCGTCAGACCAGCCCTGGTGGACGGCTGGGGCTGGCGTCGTCAGATCAGCCGGAGCTCACGGGCGCGCCGGACCGCCTCGCGCCGGCGGGTGGCGTCGAGCTTGCGGTAGATGTTGCGCACGTGCGTCTTCACCGTGTTGACCGACAGGGACAGCTCGCTGGCTATCTCCACGTTGGACAGGATGCTCTGCAGGTACCGCAGGATGGTCAGCTCCCGCTCGGTGAGTGGCTCGTCCAACGCCCGATCCGTCCCGCCCGGCCGGTCCGCCGACTCGTCGGCGCGCCGTTCGTCCGCGCCGCGGACCAGGTCGCTCACCGTCGGCCAGTGTGCGGTGCCGGAGTCCAGGTGGCCGGCGAGCAGGTCGCGCAACCCGGGCTCGGCGCGAGTGAAGACCCTGCGGTACCCGTCCGGCTCGGCCAGGTCGAGCACCTGCTCCACGAGCCGGCCGGCCCGCCGGTCGTCGCCACCCTCCCGGGCCAGGACCGCGTCGAGCACGCCGGCGGCGAGGCGTACCGGCAGCGGCCAGGTCGCCGCCTCCGGGGCCGACCAGTCCGGTACCGCGTGCGCGGCGGCCCGCGGGTCACCGGCCCGCAGCTCCACCCGGGCCAGCACCACCCCCAGCGCCGCCGTCTCCCCCGCCGGCGGTCCCGTCCCGTTTGCGCCGGCGTCGGCGTCCGCCGGCCGCAGCGCGTCGAGCAGTAGGCCACGGGCGGTGTCGAGGTCGCCGACGGCGGCGCGGAGCTGGGCCTCGGCAGCGGTCAGCCGGGCGGTCAGCTCCCCGCCGGCGGGCCGGGTGGCCGATCCCGCCCGCGCCTCGACCAGCCCCGCCCGGGCCTCGACAAGCGTCCGGAGGGCGGCGGCCGGCTCGCCGCTCTCGGCGAGCAGCTCCGCCCGGCAGAGCGCGGCCAGCGCGGCCACACCGGGCTCCACGGCGGCCGGCGCGGCGAGGGCCAGGTTCGCCGCCGCTTCCGCCGGTTCGTCCCGGTGCAGGGCCACGAACGCCAACGCCAGGTACGCGTGCCCGCAGTCCACCCGGCAGGACCACCCCTGGCAGGGCGGCAGGGCCAGCGCCTCCCGCGCGCTCCGCTCGGCCCCCCGCAGGTCGCCCCGGACCGCGTCGAGCAGGGCCGACCGGCTGAGACAGACCAGCTCGGTGCGCGGCCGGTCGGCCTGCCGCGCCGCAGACAGCGCCGCGGCGAACCGGTCCCCGGCGGCGCGGGGCTCCCCCTCGGCCAGCTCGACCAGGCCGAGTGCGGCGCCGGCGGCCGCCCGGGCGTCGGCGTCCTCGCCGGTCCCCGCCCGCGGGTCGTCCCCGGGCCCCGGCGCGGTGCGGGTGGCGAGCAGCCGGGCGGCGGCCCGGCGTACCTCCCCGTGGTCGCCGGCCAGCCGGGCCAGGGTGAGTTCCAGCGCCGTGGCCAGCCGCCGGAACCGGTCCCGGCGCGGGGCGGGCAGCCCGCGGGCGTGCTCCACGGCCCGCCGCAGGTGCCCGGCGGCGGCGGTCGCGTCCCCGGCGTACGCCCGTTCCGCCGCGCAGGCCAGCGCGAGTTCCGGGTCCCGGTCGACCGCCTCGGCGGGCGGGGCGGCGGGCGGCGGGGCGACCGGCAGGTCCCGCTCGTACGGCGCCAGCTCCGGCCAGTGCCCGATGAACAGCTCGGTGGCCCGGTCCCAGGCGCCCCCGGCCAGCGCGTGCCGCAGCGCCTCCGCGGGCCGGCCGTTCCGCGCGTACCAGTCGGCCGCCCGGGCGTGCAGGTCGCGCAGCTCGTCGGCGGGGAGCCGGCCCAGCTCGTCGCGGAGCAGGTCGGCCAGGAGCGGATGGCACCGGTACCAGGGCGGGCTGCTGTCGTCCTGCCGCAGGAACCCGCCGTCCCGGGCCAGGCCGGCCAGCAGCTGCGCCGAGTCCGCCCGGCCGGCGACCGCGTCGGCCAGCTCGGCGCAGACGGCGGCGGCGACGGCGCTGCGCCGCAGCACGTCCCGGGCGTCCGGAGTGAGCGGGGCGAGCACCTCCTCGCGCAGGTACCCGGCGACGTCCGGCTGGTCACCGCCGAACCGCTCCACCCACCTGGCCGGGTCGGGCTGGGCGCGCAACGCCAGCGCGGCGAAGCGCAGCCCGGCCGGCCAGCCCCCGGTGCGTTCCCGAAGTCGGGGCAGCGCGGCGACCGGCAGCCGCACCCCGTGCGCGACCAGCAGGTCAGCCACCTCCTCGTCGCGGAAGGCCAGCTCGTCCGGGCCGATCTCGGTCAGCTCCCCCGCCAGCCGCCAGCGATGCAGGGCCAGCGGCAAATCGGTCCGGGCGCCGACCACCAGGCGCAGCCGCTGCTCGGCGTGGCGCAGCAGGAACTCCAGCCCGGTCAGCGCGGCCGGGTCGGTGACCCGGTGCAGGTCGTCCACGACCAGCAGCATCGGGCGTTCCCGGGCGGCGAGCGCCGCGGCGAGCACTTCGAGCTGGTCCGGGCGGGGCGGGGTGTCCGGCACCGGCGGGCGCGGTGCGTCGTCCGGCGTCCCCTCGCCGACCCCCCGCAGCGCCGCCGTCAGGTACGACCAGAGTCGCTCCCCGGTGTCGCCGGCCTCCACCGCGACCCAGGCGGGCGGCGGTTCGACCGGGGACGCCCGCGCCCACGAGGCGAGCAGCGTGGTCTTGCCCCAGCCGGCGGGCGCGCGCACCAGGGTGACCGGCCCGGCGACCCCCTGGTCCAGCCGGTCCAGCAGCCGGGGCCGGACCACCACCGGCTCGGGCAGGACGGCGGGTGACAGCCGCGACGCCAGCAGCGGGGGCGCGTCGGCGGTCCCGACGCGGTCGCGGTCCTCCGGCATGCGACCCCTCCCCCGTCCCGTCCGCTCCCCGTCGTGCGGCGAGCGGTTACCCGGCCCGCGCCGGTTCACCCCTTCGGGGCGAGCCAGCTTCACCCGGACCGGCCCGATGCTGGACACCCGCGGGCGGCCGGCCGCGCGTGACCGGCCGCCCGCCGACCCGCGACGAGGCGAGGGGCAGGTGGTACGGATGGGACGGCTGACCCGGGGCACGCTCGGCCTCGCGGTGGCCGCGGCGGGGACGACGGCGGTCCGCGCGCTGGTCGTACCCCGGCGGCGGAGCTGGCCGCGGGTGGCCGGCGCCGACCCGCGGCCCGCGCGGTGGCAGGTGGTGACCGTCGCCGGCCCGCCGGAGTCGGTGCTGCCCGGCGGCCGGTGGCCGGAGCCACTGCGCCGGCTCGACGGCGCGGTGGAGGTGCACGCCCGCCCGGCGCCCGGCGGGCGCGGCACCGAGCTGGCCGCCCGGCCGCTCGGCGGCTCGCCGCGGCTGCCCGGCATGGCCGCCCACCTGGTCGGCGACGTTCCCGGGCTGCTGATCCGGGAGGCGCTGCGCGCGGCCAAGCAGCTCACCGAGACCGGCGAGGTGCTCCGCGCGGACCGCTCACGGCTGGACCGCCCGAGGGCGCCCTGGTGAGGGCGCTCTGCTGGGAGGGCGCCGACGAGCTGGCGGTACGGCAGGTGCCCGACCCGGAGCTGCGCAACGCGCACGACATGATCGTCCGGGTCCGGCGCAGCGCCACCTGCGGCGCGGACCTGCCGCTGCTGAGCGGGCGGATCCCGTTCCTGGCCGCCGGGGACGTGCTCGGCCACGAGTTCCTCGGCGAGGTGGTCGAGGTCGGGCCGGACGTACGCCGGCACCGGATCGCCGACCGGGTGGTGGTCTGCGCGGCGGTTGCCTGCGGCGCCTGCTGGTACTGCGGGCAGGGTCTCTTCGCCTGCTGCGACAACGGCAGCACCGGCGCGGCGGTGACCGAGTCGGCCTGGGGCCAGCCCACCGGCGGCTGCTACGGCCACCCCGGCCCGCTGGGCGGCTTCGCCGGCAGCCACGCCGAATACGTCCGGGTGCCGTACGCCGACGTCGGCGCGTTCCGCGTGCCGGACCCGGTCAGCGACGACCGGGCGGTGTTCGCCTCGGACGCCGCCCCGACCGGCTGGATGGGCGCCGAGCTGGGCGACGTCGGGCCGGGCGACGTGGTGGCGGTCTGGGGCGCCGGGGCCATCGGGCAGCTCACCGCCCGGGCCGCCCAGCTACACGGCGCGGACCGGGTGATCGTCATCGACCGGTACGACGACCGGCTGCGCATGGTCGACCGGCACGTCGGCGCGGAGCCGCTCAACTACCGGTACGTCGACGTCCCGGCCGAGCTGCGGGAACGCAGCGGCGGTCGGGGCCCGGACGTGTGCGTGGAGGCGGTCGGGATGGAACCGGAGCCACCGGGTCTGCTCGCCGGCCGGCTCGGCGGCGGAGCGGAACGGCCGTTGGCGCTCCGCGAGGCCGTGCACGCCTGCCGCAAGGGCGGCACGGTGGTCGTTCTCGGCACCTGGACCGGGTTCGTCGACACGTTCCCGCTCGGCGCGGTGATGAACAAGGGGCTGACCGTCCGCAGTTCCCGGCAGCACGGGCAGCGCTGGATCCCGATGCTGCTGGAGCGGATGGCCCGCGACGAGCTGCGCACCGAGCACCTGGCCACCCACCGCCTGCCGCTGGAGCGGGGCGCCGACGGCTACGCGCTGTTCCGGGAGCGGACCGACGGTTGCGTCCGGGCCGTCTTCTCCCCGTGATCCGCGCGCCGGCAGGTGGCACACTCAGCGGATGCGCGACGACCGCCCGTACGACCTCGTCCTGTTCGGCGCGACCGGCTTCACCGGCGCGCTCACCGCCGAGTACCTGGCCCGACACGCCCCCACCGGGCTGCGCTGGGCGCTGGCCGGCCGCAACCCGGGCAAGCTGGCCGCGGTGCGGGACCGGCTCGCCGCGATCGACCCGGCGCTGGCCGGGCTGCCGCTGCTGACCGCCGACGTGACCGACCCGGAGTCGGTGCGCGCGGTCGCCGAGAGCACCCGGGTGCTGGCCACCACCGTCGGCCCGTACATCCACCACGGGGAGCCGCTGGTCGCGGCGTGCGCCGCCGCCGGCACCGACTACCTCGACATCACCGGCGAGCCGGAGTTCGTCGACCTGATGTACGTGCGGCACCACGCCGAGGCGGTCCGCACCGGCGCCCGGCTGGTGCACGCCTGCGGCTTCGACTCGATCCCGCACGACCTCGGCGCCTGGTACACCGTCAAGCAGCTCCCGTCGGACGGGCCGATCACCGTGGACGGCTTCGTCCGGGCCGGCGGGAGGTTCTCCGCCGGGACGTACCACTCGGCGCTGACCGCGTTCTCCCGTACCGGGGAGATGAGCCGGGCCGCGAAGGCGCGCAAGGCGGTCGAGCCGCGCCCGACGGGCCGCCGGGTCCGGGCGGTGCCCGGGAAGGTGGGCCGGTCGAAGGAGATCGGCAGGTGGGCGGTGCCGCTGCCGACCATCGACCCGCAGGTGGTCCGCCGTTCGGCGGCGGCCCGCCCGGAGTACGGCCCGGACTTCCGCTACCGGCACTTCGCCGCGGTGAAGCGGCTTCCGACGATCCTGCTCGCCGGGGTCGGCATGGCCGGCCTGGTCGGGCTGGTGAAGCTGCCGCCGACCCGGCGCTGGCTGCTCGGCCGGCTCACCTCCGGGCAGGGACCGACCGCCGAGCAGCGGGCGAAGTCCTGGTTCACGGTGCGCTTCGTCGGCGCCGGCGGGGGCCGGACGGTGCTCACCGAGGTGGCCGGCGGTGACCCCGGGTACGACGAGACGGCGAAGATGCTCGCCGAGTCCGCGCTCTGCCTGGCGTGCGACGACCTGCCGCCGACCTCGGGGCAGGTGACCCCGGTGACCGCGATGGGCGACGCGCTGCTGGAACGCCTGGTCAAGGCGGGGATGACGTTCCGCGTGCTCGACGAGCGCCCGGCGGCTTGACCCTCGACCGGGTTGAGGGCACAGGATCGGTCGTTGTGGAGAGCGAACTGCGCAGCATCGGCGAGCTGGCCCGGGCCAGCGGGCTGACCGTGAGCGCGCTGCGGTTCTACGACCGCTCCGGCGTGCTGATGCCCGCGCTGGTCGACCCGGTGACCGGCTACCGCTGGTACACCGACGACCAGGTCGCCCCGGCCCGGCTGGTGGCCGGCCTGCGCCGGGTCGGCATGCCGCTGGCCGAGATCGGCGCCGCGCTGCGGCACCGGTCCGAGCCGGCGGTGGTCGGCCGGCTGCTGGACGCGCACCTGCGCCGGCTGGAGGACGGCCTCGCCGACGCCCGCCGTGAGCTCTCCCGGGTCCGTGCCCTGATCGACCCCGAGGAGACCCCGATGACCACCCGACTCGTACTGCGCCGTGCCGACCTCGCCGCCGCAGTGGACGCGGTCCGCTTCGCCGTCGGCGCCGACCCGGAGCTGCCGGTGCTGGCCGGGGTGCTGCTCGAGGTCGAGCCGGAGGGCGTACGCCTGGTCGCGACCGACCGGCACCGGCTGGCGGTGGCCCGGACCGGGTGGAAGGTGGACGGTCCGCCGGTGCGGGTGCTCGTCCCGGTCGGGTTCGTGGACGAGGCGCGCGCCCTGCTGGACACCGGCGCCGGGATCACCCCGGATGCGCACGTCACCATCGACCGGGAGCGCGTCGAGGTCGCGGTCGCCGGCCGCACGGTGGACACCGCGCCCCTGCCGTACGACTTCCCGGACTACCGCCGGCTGCTGCACGGTCTGGTGACCGGCGCGCCCACCCACCGGGTCGTGGTGGACGTGGTGGCGCTGCGCGCGGCGGTGGCCGGCGCCGACGCCCCGGTGCTGGTGAAGGAGCACGAGGGGGTACGCGCCGAGGTGACCGTGCTGGGGCTGGACGCGCGGGGCGGGCTGCGGGTGGTCGGGCCGGACGAGGCGCCGGGCGCGGACGCCGTCCGGGTCGGGGTGAACCGGGAGTACCTGCTGGACGCCCTGGACGCCGGCGACCGGGGCCAGTTGCTGCTGGAGCTGGACGGGCCGATCGCCCCGCTGGCCGTGCGCCGCCCGGACGACGAGCACGCCTTCTCGGTTCTCATGCCGGTCCGGCTCTGAGGCCGGTCACGGGTGCGGGAGGGCGCGAGGGGGGCGCGACGGTAGCATCTGGGGGTCCCACCTGACTGCCTGGACGGAGGCGTACGAGCAGCATGCTCGACATGGAGTTGATCCGGAAGGATCGCGAGGCGGTGGCGACCGCGCTGGCGAAGCGTCTGGATCCCGCCGAGGTCAACCGGGCGCTGGACGAGATCCAGCGGCTCGACCAGGAGCGCCGCGCCCTGATCAGCGAGATCGACGCCGAGCGGCAGCGCCGCAAGGCCGAGGCTCGGGCGTACGCGCAGGCGAAGCGGGCCGGCACCGCGCCGGAGTCCGTCGCGCCGGAGGCAGAGCGCAAGCAGCTCGCGGAGCTGGAGTCCCAGCTGGACGAGGTGCAGTCCCGGCTCCGGACCACCATGAGCGAGCTGCCCAACCTGCCCGCCGAGGACGTCGTCCCCGGTGGCAAGGAGGCCAACCGGGTGGTGAAGACGTTCGGCGAGCCGCCGGTCATCGAGAAGGTCCGAGACCACGTCGAGCTGTCCCGGGCGCTGGGCCTAGTCGACTACGAGCGTGGCGTCAAGCTCGGCGGCTCGGGCTTCTGGATCTACACCGGGGTCGGCGCCCGGCTGGAGTGGGCGCTGCTCAACTGGTTCGTCGAGCAGCACATCAAGGCCGGCTACGAGTTCCTGCTCCCGCCGCACCTGCTGCTGGACACCGCCGGCTTCGCCGCCGGCCAGTTCCCCAAGTTCTACGACGACGTCTACCACCTGGACCGTGAGTCGGCCCCGCGCGGGCAGTTCCTGCTGCCCACCTCGGAGACGGCGATCCTCGGGGCGTACCAGGACGAGATCCTCGAGACGGCGAAGCTGCCGCTGAAGGCGTTCGCCTACACCCCGTGCTACCGCCGGGAGTCGGCCGGTTCGCACTCGGACGAGCGCGGCACCGTCCGGGGCCACCAGTTCAACAAGGTGGAGATCTTCCAGTTCACCCTGCCGGAACAGGCGGGCACCGCGCTGGAGGAGATGCTCACCCACGCGGAGAGCCTGGTCGAGGGGCTGGGCCTGCACTACCGGCGCAGCCTGCTCGCCGCCGGCGACTCCAGCGCCGCGATGAAGAAGACCCTGGACATCGAGGTCTGGATGCCGAGCACCGGCAAGTACAAGGAGGTCTCGTCGGTCTCCTGGGGCGGCGACTACCAGGCCCGCCGGGCGGCCATCCGCTACCGAGAGCCGGGCGGCAAGCAGACTCGTTTCGTACACACCCTGAACGGGTCGGCGCTGGCCACCAGCCGGCTCTTCCCGGCCATCCTCGAGCAGTTCCAGCAACCCGACGGTTCGGTGCTGGTGCCGGAGGTGCTCCGCGACAAGTTGGGCACCGACCGGCTCACTCCGATCCGCTGACCGCAAGCGCCGAATGGCGGGCGTCGGGTCCTCCCGACCCCGCCGTTCGGCGTCCCGGGTCGCCTCGGCGCCTCGGTTCCCCGACCAGCTCCGCCGCCGGCGGACCGGCAGCCGCGCGCCCGGCCACCGCCGCGGGGCCTTCGGGCCCGGGTCCACCGCCTCGGGCGGCGACCGTCGCCCGACGCCGCAGGGCCACCAGCAGGCCGAGCGTCACGGTGGTCCAGGGCAGCCGGGGGCGCAGCCAGTCCGCCAGCGGCGCCAGGGCCAGGCCGAACGCGCCGAACACCACGACGTACCCGAGGGTCAGCCCGGCGGTCGCGGTGAGCGCGCGGCCGACCGCGCCACGCCCGACACCGGCTCCGGGCCGACCGCGCAGGATGCGACGCCCAGCAGCGCGGCGACCGCGACGGCGGCGGTGGCCCGGCGGGCCACTGTGGTACGACGCGACATCCGCGCCTCCTCTCGGTCGGCTACTCGGCCTTGGCGAGCCGGAGCGCGAGTTCGGGACAGACCTTGACCGCCTTCAGCGCGCCCTCCCGCAGCCAGGTCGGCACCGGGGTGGACGGGAAGGCCGGGTAGCCGTTGGCGTCGAGCCGGATGAAGTCCGGCACCACGTGCGCGCAGAGCCCGTGCCCGTCGCAGCGGGACCAGTCCAGGGTGAGCTTCTGCGGGTTGGCGTCGGGCGCTCCCGGCAGGCCCATCACGCCCTTGACCCGCTTGCCACATCCCTCGCCGGTGGTGTGCAGCCGCAGGTCCTCGGCGAAGACCTCCACGGCGGAGAGGGCGAACCGCGCGGTGCCGTCCGGGTGGCTGCACGCGCCGCGCCCCTTCACGTCGCCGGCCGCGGCCCGGACGATCTCGTCCGGGGCGCTGCCGGAGACCGCGAGGTCGACGGCGCGGGCCAGGTCGGGCAGCCCCATCTTGCACGGTCCGCACTGTCCGGCGGACTCGCCGGCCAGGTAGCGGACCACCTGGGCGGCCTCGCCGAGCGGGCAGGTGTCCCGGCCGAGCGGGACGATGATGCCGGCGCCGAGGGTGCCGCCGACGGCCGTCAGCCCCTTGCGGGAGACCGCCGCCCGGCCCGCGGCCTCGGGGGTGATCCACTTGCCGTGGTAGCCGCCCATCAGGATCCCCGGCCCCTCGGGCACCTCGCAGAGGTCGAGGATCTCCCGCAGCGGGGTGCCGGCGGCGCACTCCACCACTGCCGGTCGGCCGGCCGCCCCGGTGACGGTGAGCAGCACCGTGCCCGGCTCGTCGTCGGTGCCGAGCGCCGCGTACTCGTACGGGCCGAGTCGGGCGGCGACCGCCAGCTGGGCGAAGGTCTCGGCGTTGGAGAGCAGGGTGGGCAGCCCGGCCACCCCGGAGTCGCTGGAGCGCTTCTTGGTGCCGGGCGGGATGTGTGGCAGGCCGTTGATGCCGTTGACCAGCGCGCCACCCTCGCCGGAGATGAACCGGTGCGGCACGGTGACGATGCTGGTCGGCACCGGCATCCGGCGTTCCTGGAGCGCCTCGGTCAGCGAGGGACGCCCCACGTCGTCGTCGGCGACCCCGATGACGATCTCCTCGGCGTCCAACGCGTACGCGGCCAGCGCGGCGCCGTCGAGGATCAGGTGCGGCGCCCGGGTGAGCAGCACCTTGTCCTTCCAGCTCGCCGGTTCCCCCTCGGAGGCGTTGACCACCACCATGGCGGAGAGGCTCTGCCGCTCACAGGACTCCAGCACGGCGCGCAGCTTGCGGGCGAACGGGAAGCCGGCGCCGCCCTTGCCCTTGAGGTCGATGGCCTCGGCCAGCCGGAGCAGGCTGGCGGGTTCCATCGGCCCGATCGGGCCGTGCACCTCCTCGTGGGCCAGCAGGTCGAGCCGGCCGAACTCGGCGAAGCCGGCGCTGAGCCGGGGCTCGCCGACGCAGGCCACCGGCGGCACCGTCGTCCGCATCACTTGGCCTCACCCCGCAGCCCGGCCCAGTACGCCCCGTCGACCGCGTCGGCGCTGGCCTTGCGCCGCCGGGACGACCGGCTCTCGCCGGCGGCCTTCCGCGCCCGTCTGGAGGCGAGGTCGACCAGGGTGGGGGTGTCGTCGACGGGCAGGTCGTCCGCGACGTACCGGGCCGGCGGCCGCCAGTAGTCCGGCTCCTCCGGCACCTCGTCCTCGGCGCTGTGCCGGGCGGCGCCGCTGCGCGGCGCCGCGGAGACCGGCTGTTCGGCGCTCTGCCACCGGCGCGGGCTGTCCCACGGCTCCTCCGGCTCGACCCGCCGCTGCGGCGGCGCCGAGTACCGGGCGTCCAGCTCGGCCCGGGACCGGCGGGAGACGCTTTCCTCCTCGTCCCGGTACCGCCGGGCGGACCGCTCGTCCGTCCGGCCCCGGCTGGCGGGCTCCGGCTCCGCGGTGCGCCGCCGGGTCACCGCCCGGACGGGCTCCCGCAGCGAGCCGGGCTCGGGCACCACCGGTACGGCGAACCGGTCGGGGTCACGGCGGCGGGCGGTGCCGGCCGGCGCGCTCCACGACGTGGCGGTGGTCTCGGCCCAGCCGCCCGCCCGGCCCCGGCCGGAGCCGGTCTTCTCCTCCTCGCCGGAGCGCCGGCGGGCCAGGCCGGCGAACAGGCCCCGGCTCTCCTCGGCGGGCTTGCCCGCCATCGCCTTGTTCAGCGCGGCGGCCTGGTGCTGCTCCCGGCTGCGCTTGCCCACGTACATCGAGAGGCGGACCAGGAGCGCCACCAGCACCAGCAGCACGCAGGCGAGGTAGCTCACCACCACCCAGGACTGCGCCGGCCGCCCGACGTTCAGGCCGTGGATCAGGGCGAACGGCCAGGAGACGTACGCCATGGAGTGCAGCGACCGCCAGAACCACTTCGGACCGACCCCGGCGAAGCGGACCCGGATCAGGCCGGTCCAGAGCACGCTGACCATGAGGAAGGATGCCACCGTGCCCAGTCCGACGTAGAGCCCCCGGCCACCGATGAACGGCACCACGGCGTCGGTCGGACCGGCCCGGCCGATCGAGATCTTCGTGATCACGTGGCACACCAGGCCGGCGACGCCGAGGATGCCGGCGGCCCGGTGCGCGGACTGGAGCAGCACCCGGTGCCGGATCAGCAGCACCAGCCGGTCGGTGGCGAGCAGCCCCATCATGACGGTGAGGCTGAGCGAGATCAGGGTGACCACCCCGGCGAAGAACTCGGTGAAGAAGAAGCCGTACGTGTACATCGCGCTGCCCGCGCCGGCCAGCTCGACGCCGGCCCACGCGACGGCGAGCGCGGACACGGTCAGCGCGACCATCGCGGACGTCGACCGGGTCCGGGCACCTCGACTGGTGCTGGCGGTCCGGACGGTCGCCGCCTTCTCGTTCTGCTCTGCCCGGGCCATCTGCTCCTCGATCGTGTCTCACGGCGGCGCCCCACCGGCCGACCCTGCTCCCTCCTCAGGTACGGAGCGGCGCGGCGAGCGGATCAGCGCGGTGGTGAATTTTTCGGCCGGCGGGTCGAACCGTCCCGCCCCGGGCGCGGGTGTAGCGCCGTTTGCAACGACGTATTTCTATCCGTTGACAGCCGTTGCAACACGCTTGTAACCTTGCCGAAAATTTCAGTTCGGTGTTGCAAGAAGCCGGCACTGAGATCCCTTCCCCCGCGCCGCACCACCCCCGCCCCCGCACCCCCAGGAGTCCCGATGCATCGACGCCGATGCCGCTCGGCGATCCTCGCCCTCGGCATGATCGCCAGCCTGCTCGTACCGACCACCGTGGCGGCACCCCCGGCCGCTGCGGCCCCGGCCGGCACCAAGAAGGTCATCGCCCAGCTCTTCGAGTGGAACTGGCCCTCCGTGGCCAGCGAGTGCACCTCCGTGCTGGGCCCCAAGGGTTACGGCTACGTCCAGGTCTCCCCGCCGCAGGAACACGTCAAGGGCAACCAGTGGTGGGTGGCCTACCAGCCGGTCAGCTACCGGATCGAGTCCCGCAAGGGCACCCGGGCGCAGTTCCAGTCCATGGTGAACACCTGCCACGCCGCCGGCGTGAAGGTGATCGTCGACGCCGTCATCAACCACATGTCCGGCCAGGACAACGGCGGCACCGGCTGGGCCGGCTCGTCGTACGGGCACTACGACTACCCGGGCATCTACCAGACCCAGGACTTCCACCACTGCGGTCGCAACGGCGGCGACGACATCGTCAACTACAACGACCGGTACGAGGTGCAGAACTGCGAGCTGGTCAACCTGTCTGACCTCAGGACCGAGTCGGACTACGTCCGGTCGAAGATCGCCGAGTACCTGAACGACCTGCTCTCGCTCGGCGTGGACGGGTTCCGGCTGGACGCCAGCAAGCACATGCCGGCCGCCGACATCGCCGCCATCAAGGGCAAGCTCTCCCGCTCGGCGTACATCGTGCAGGAGGTGATCTACGGCGGTGGCGAGCCGATCCAGCCGACCGAGTACACCGGCAACGGCGACGTGCACGAGTTCCGGTACGGCAAGGACCTCGCCCGGATGTTCAACAGCGAGCGGCTGGCGTACCTGAGGAACTTCGGCGAGGCGTGGGGCTACCTGCCCACCGGTTCGGCGGAGGTTTTCGTGGACAACCACGACACCCAGCGCGACGGCGGGGTGCTGACGTACAAGAACGGTGGCATCTACGCGCTGGCGAACGCCTTCATGCTGGCCTGGCCGTACGGGTCGCCGACGGTGATGTCGAGCTTCACGTTCAGCAACAAGGACCAGGGCCCGCCGTCGGACGCCAACAACAAGACGCTCAACACCACCTGCTATTCGGGTTGGCAGTGCGAGCACCGCTGGCGGGTGATCGCCAACATGGTCGCGTTCAACAACGCCACCCAGGGCGCCGCGGTGGCCAACTGGTACGACAACGGCTACCAGCACATCGCGTTCAGCCGCGCCGGCAAGGGCTACCTGAGCGTCAACGACGAGGACTTCGCGGTCACCGGCCGCTCCTACTACACGGGGCTGCCCGCCGGCCGGTACTGCGACGTCATCCACGGCGACTTCGGCAACGGCTCGTGCAGCGGGCCGGTGATCACGGTGGACGCCGGCGGCTGGTTCGCGGCGAACATCAACGCCCACGACGCGGTCGCCATCCACATCGGCGCGAAGCTGCCCTGACCCGGCCCGGCCGGCCCGGTCCGGCGGCAGGTCCCGAGCTCACTCGCCGAGCAGCCAGCCGTTCTCCTCGGCGATGCGCACCGCATCGGCCCGGTTCCGGGCGCCGGTCTTGCCGATCGCCGCGGAGAGGTGGTTGCGCACCGTCCCCTCGGACAGGTGCAGCACGGCGGCGAGCTGGGCCACCGTGCCGCCGGCCCGGGCGGTCCGTAGCACCTCGGTCTCCCGCTCGGTCAGCGGACTGGCCCCGGTCGCCAGGGTCTCCGCGGCCAGGGTCGGATCGACCACCCGCAGCCCGGCGTGCACCCGGCGTACCGCGTCGGCGAGCTGCCGGGCCGGGGTGTCCTTCACCACGAAGCCGTTGGCGCCCGCCTCCATCGCCCGCCGCAGGTAGCCGGGGCGGCCGAAGGTGGTCACCACCAGCACCCGGCAGCCGGGCATGGCGGCGCGCAGCGCGGTGGTCGCGGCGATCCCGTCCAGGCCGGGCATCTCGACGTCCAGCAGGGCCACGTCGGGCGTGGTGCGGCGGGCCTCGGGGACCACCTCGTCGCCCCGCCCCACCTCGGCGACCACGGTGAGGTCGGGCTCCAGCGAGAGCAGCGCGGCCAGCGCCCCCCGGACCAGCGCCTGGTCGTCGGCGAGCAGCAGCCGGATCGGACCACTCATCGCCGGCTCACCCGACACCGGCGCGCCGCGCTCACCGGTCCACCGGGAGGGCGACGCGGAGCAGGAAACCCGGTCCGTCCGGGCGGCGGCCGACGGTGACCGTGGCGTCCAGCCGCCGGGCCCGCTCGCGCAGCCCGACCAGCCCGTGCCCGCCCGGCACGGCCGCCGCGGCGGGCCCCCGCCCGTCGTCGCGGACCTCGACCAGGCCCGGTTCCACCCGGATCACGCAGCGCCGCGCCCCGCTGTGCCGGACCACGTTGGTCACCCCTTCCCGTACCGTCCAGCCGAAGAGTTCGTCCCGCTCGGCCGGCAGCGCCGGCGCCGCGTCCGGCAGCTCCGCGGCGATGCCCGCGGCGGCCAGCGCGGAGCGGGCGCCGGCCAGCTCCCCGGCCAGGCTGATCCCCCGGTACGCCCCGACGGTGCCCCGCACGTCGGCGAGTGCCTCCCGGGCCAGCCGTTCCACGTCGGCGATCTCGGTGGCCGCCCGGGCCGGATCCAGTTCCAGCAACCGGCCGGCCAGCTCGGCCTTCACCGCGACCACGGTCAGCGAGTGGCCGAGGATGTCGTGCAGGTCCCGGGCGGCACGCGCCCGCTCCTCGGCCACCGCCAGCCGGCGGATCTCCTGCTGGGCGGCCTGGAGTTCGCTGTTGCGCTGGGCCAGCCGGGTCACCCCGAACATGGCGAACGAGGCGAGCAGCACCGCGAAGACCACGGTGCCCTCCGCCTCCCAGCCGGGCACCAGCGCGGCCGTGACCGGCGGGGTCAGCGCGGCGAGGGCGACCACCACCAGCGACTGCCGGCTCGGCAGCAGGAACACCGCCGCCGCCGCGACGAAGACCAGCGTGGTCAACCAGTCGCCGCCGGTACCCGGGATGCCGGCCAGCCCGCGCGCGAGCAGCAACGCCACGGCCGCCCACGCCCGGCCGGCGGGGATGCCCCGGTGCTCCTGCCGCCGGGCTCGCGCCCACTGGAAGACGCAGACGTAGAACACCCCGAAGGCGAGCAGCGTCGCCGCGCCCACCACCCGCCGCCAGACCTCCGGCTGGTGCAGGGCGGCGAGCAGCGGGATGTTGAGGAAGAAGAGCCAGACCGCGGCCAGCAGCCAGCCGGTGACCCGCCAGTGGCGGCTCTCCGGCCGGGGCCGGTCCGACGGGAGGTCCATCCGGAACACGCTAACCTCCCCGTCGCGGTCAGACGCGGGTGGTGTCGCGGCGGAACAGCCGGGCCGCGCCGAGGCCGAAGAGCACGGTCCAGCCGGCCAGGTTGCCCAGCGCCACCCAGTCCATCCCGGCCCCGGTCAGCGGGGCCCGGGCGAGCTGGCCGACCCCGTACACCGGGGTGAACTTGGCGATCTGCTGGAGCGCGTGCGGCAGCACGTCGAGCGGGACGAAGAGGCCGCCGAGCATGGCCAGGATCGCCAGGATCGGGCCCATGAACTGCATGACGTTCTCGGCCGGGGCGAGGTAGCCGACGAAGAGCCCGAGGGCGGCGAAGACCAGCGAGCCGAGCCAGGCGGCGAGCCCGGCCACCAGCCAGACCTGGACGGGCACCCGCACCCCGGCGACCGCGCTGACGGCGAACTCGACGAGCACCGCGATCAGCCCGAGCACCATGGCGGTGGCCACCTTCGTCGCCACGTACGCGCCGGGGCGCAGCGGGGTGACCCGGAGCTGCCGGCTCCAACCCAGCGCCCGCTCGGTGGCGACCGCGGCGCCGGCGCTGGTGGTGGCGACCATGGCGGCGTACACGGCGAGGCTGATCATGATCCAGGCGGTGACCGGGCGGCCGTTGGGCAGCTCCTGCCCCCGCTGTGGGAGTCCGAACAGGAGGAAGAAGACCGCCGGCATGACGAGGATGAACATCATCGTCCGGCGGTTGCGCAGGACCCGGCGGATCTCGATGGCCAGCACGGCGGTGGAGAACCCGCCGAGGGCGGGGGGCCGCCGGTCAGCGTGGGTGGCGGACGGGGCGGACGGGGCGGCGACGGTCATCTCAGGCTCCGATGGTCTGGGCGGTCGGACGGTCGGCGGTCAGGCTGTCGGCGGCCGGGCCGCCGGTGGTGAGGCTGTCGGTGGTGAGGCTGTCGGTGGTGAGGGCGAGGAATGCGTCCTCCAGGTTGCGGGAGGTGATCTCGACGTCCCGGGCGGCGGTGCGGGTGAGCAGGTGCCGGGCGACCTCGTCCGAGTCGTCGGTGCGGACCAGCACCGCGTCGCCGCGTACCTCGACCGCCCGGACGCCGGGCAGGGCGGCGAGCACGGCCTGGTCGGCGCCGGGCAGGGTGGCCCGGACCACCCGACCGGCGGCCAGGTTCTTGATCTCGGCGGTGGTGCCGTCGGCGACCACCCGGCCCTCCCGCACCAGCACGATCCGGTCCGCGTACGCGTCGGCCTCGTCCAGGTAGTGAGTGGCGAAGAGAATGGTCCGGCCGGCCCGGGCGTCGGCCCGGATGGCCTGCCAGAAGTCCCGCCGCCCCTCGACGTCCATGCCGGTGGTCGGCTCGTCGAGCACCATCAGGTCCGGGTCCGGCAGCAGCGCCAGGGCGAAGCGCAACCGCTGCTGCTGGCCACCGGAGCACTTGCCCACCAGGCGGCCGGCGATCGGCGCGATGCCGGCCCGGTCCAGCACCTCGCCCACCGGACGGGTCCGGCCGTAGAAGCGCGCGGTCATCCGTACCGTCTCGGCGACGGTGAGGTCCTTGAGCAGCCCGCCGGTCTGCATCACGGCGGCTACCCGGCCGTGCCGGACGGCGTCGGCGGGGGTGCCGCCGAAGAGCCGGACGCTGCCGGCGTCCGGGCGGGCCAGCCCGAGCAGCATGTCGACGGTGGTGGTCTTGCCAGCGCCGTTCGGGCCGAGGAAGGCCACCACCTCACCGGGCTCGACCCGGAGGCTGAGCCCGTCGACGGCGGTCACCGGGCCGAAGGTCTTGGTGATTCCGGCCAGTTCGACGGCCGGTGCGGTGTCGGTCATGACAATGATGCTCCCGCGCGCGGTGCCCGGTTTCCCGGAGCGCGCGTCACCTTCCGACCGTGACATTTGTCAGGCCCGCCGGGGTGCGGAGCGGGCGGGACCGGGTAACCGCCTCCGGTCCGCGCGTCGCGACACTCCGGGAGGTCCGGTCATGAGCGCACCGACGGTACGGGTCGACACGATCGTGCTGATCCACGGGCTCTGGGTGACCCCGCGCAGTTGGGAGCACTGGGCCGACCGGTACGCGGCGCAGGGCTTCCACGTGCTGGCCCCGGCGTGGCCCGGGATGGAGGGCGAGGTCGAAGAGCTGCGGGCCGACCCCGCCCCGATCGCCGGGCAGCGGATCGCCGACATCACCGACCACTACGCCCGAATCATCCGGGACCTGCCCCGGCCGCCGATCATCATGGGGCACTCGTTCGGCGGCCTGATCACGCAACTGCTGCTCGACCGGCGGCTCGGCGCCGCCGGGATCGGCGTGCACCCCGCCCCGGTCAAGGGGGTGCTGCGGCTGCCGCTCAGCACGCTGCGCTCCGGGTTCTCCATCCTGCACAACCCGGCCAACCGGCACCGCGCGGTGCCGTTCACCGCCGAGGACTTCCGGTACGCCTTCGGCAACACGCTGACCCAGGAGGAGTCCGACGCGGCCTGGCGGCGGTACGCCGTGCCCGGTGCCGGACACGTCCTGTTCGAGGCGGCGTTCGCCAACCTGGACCCCGACTCGGCCACCGAGGTGGACAACAAGCGGGACGACCGGGCCCCGCTGCTGCTGATGGCCGGGGGCGCCGACCACGTGGTGCCGCCGTCGGTGGTCTCCGCCAACGCCAACCTCTACCGGAGCTCGACCGCGCTCACCGGGTATCGCTGCTCCCCCGGGCGGTCGCACTTCGCCGGCGGCGAGCCGGGCTGGGAGGAGGAGGCCGACTTCGCGCTGGAATGGGCGGTCGAGGCGGCCAACGAATTCTCGCCGACCGTGGTCAGCGAGGCTCCCGGCTGGTGAGGAGCGGTACTGCCCGGGTAACCGCTCCCGGCCAGCCCCTCATGCACCAGCTCAGGCGGTCAGGAAGCGGGTGGGCTCGCCGAGCACGGTGGCCGCCCGGTCCAGGTCCGCCAATCGGGCTGCCAAGGTCGCCATGGCGAGCCGTGTCGGCAGGGCGGCGTTGAACTTGAGGCCGACCACCGACTTCTCGTCGATCTCCGGCAGACACAGCCGATCCGCGGCGTCCGCCGTCAGCGACCGCCACGCTTGTGGGGTGAGGTCCTCGCAGCCGAATGCTGCAGTCGTCGAACCTCTCCACCGGGTCGACGACCTCGCCGAGGGTCGCGGTCAGGGTGGCGTTCGCCCGGAAACCGGCCCAGTTCCACTACCTCAGGTCGCCGTCCTTCTCCCGCACGATCACCGTTCCGCCCGGATGGACGAGGTGCGCCTTTTCGGCACGTACCTCGGCCAGTCGGGCCGCCGCCCGGCGGGTGATGGCGACCGGCGGATCCTCACCGAGCAGGACATCCCGCATGGCGCGATTCAGCTCGAAGCCCAGGTACGCCCAGCCGCTGCCCCGCCACCGGGCTCGTCCGCCGCCGTCGGCCGGCTCGACGAAGCACCGCCGCCGACGCCAGTCGATGTAGGTAACGCGCCAACTTCGGCCACCCAACAGCAGCCGGCGGTCGCCTCGAACCTCCTCGGTGAGCAGGCTCGGGTCGATGCGACCAAGCTCGTTCCGCCCGGTCAGCACGGTGAATTCCGGGGGCCCGGTGAACACCGCGGTCAGGTCCATGAAGTGCCGGCGACCGAAACGCTGTTCGGCGGCCGGGCCGATGAACAGCATCCCGCCGTCCTGGTCGAGATAGCCGTGGTCCACAAGGTGACGGACGATCGGGCGGGCGCTCTCGCCGAAGGGCGGCAGCCCGTTCCACGCCTGCGTCCACATTTGGTCGCCGACCCGATGCTCCTGGAGGCAGAGCGCAAGCAGCTGCTGGGCGACGATGTGCCGCGGCTCGGGGGGTGCGCTCACCGGCTCCACCCAGCCACTGGCCCAGAGCAGCAGAAGCGCCGCCGCCTCGGTCAGCGCGTCCCCGTCGAGGGTGAGGAAGATGCAGTTACGACTGCTCCCCGGCCGCCGCCCGGTGCGGCCGAGGCGTTGGAGCAACGACGCCACCGTGGCCGGCGCGTCGATCTGGATCACCCGGTCCAGGTCGCCGACGTCGATGCCCAGCTCGAGGGTGCTGGTGGAGACGATCACGCAGTCCCGGGCCTCGCTGAATGCCTGTTCGGCGCGGCGGCGCTCATCGACGGAGAGCGACGCGTGGGAGAGGAAGGTGGTCACCCCCTTCCGGCGCCTCCGCGACCTGCCCGCGCAGATCCTCCACCAGGGTCTTGACCTGCGCTTGCAGCGCCTTCAGCTCGATCACCGCCAGATCCTACGGCCCGTCCGCTCACCCGTGGCGCCCGTCGAGACCTGGCGCGGTAGGGGCGCGTGCGGTTGTCCGGCCAGCTTCCGCCACAGGAACTCCAACGTCAGCGCCGAGATGAAGACGTGTTGCTCGTTGTTGGCTGCCGCGCCGTGCCCGCCTTCGACGTTCTCGTAGTAGGAGACGTCGTGGCCGTGCTCGCGCAGCCGGGCCGCCATCTTGCGGGCATGCCCGGGATGCACCCGGTCGTCGCGGGTCGAGGTGATGAACAGGACCGGCGGGTACGGCCGGTCGCCGCGGACGTTGTGGTACGGCGAGTACTCGCGCAGAAAGGCCCAGTCGACCTCCCGGTCCGGGTCGCCATACTCGGCCATCCACGACGCGCCGGCCAGCAGCCGGTGGTATCGCCGCATGTCCAGCACCGGCACGTGCGCGATGACCGCGCCGAACAGCGACGGGTAGCGGGTCAGCATCACCCCCATCAGCAGCCCGCCGTTGCTGCCGCCCTCGATGCCGAGCCGCGCCGGCGTGGTGATGCCCCGCGCCACCAGCTCGGCCGCCACCGCCGCGAAGTCCTCGTACGCCCTGGGCCGGTTCTCCCGCATCGCGGCGCGGTGCCACTCGGGGCCGTACTCCCCGCCACCGCGGATGTTCGCCACCACGTACGTGCCGCCCCTGGCGAGCCATCCCCGGCCGATGACCCCGTCGTAGTCCGGGGTCAGGGAGATCTCATACCCGCCGTACCCGGTGAGCAGTGTCGGCCCACCGGGCGCGCCCGGATCCCCCACCACGAAGTACGGCACCCGCGTACCGTCGGCCGAGGTGGCGAAGCACTGGCGGACCACCAGCCCGTCCGCGTCGAAAAACGCCGGCTCCCGCTTGAGCGTCTCGACCGCGCCCCCGACCTGTCCGAGCCGCAGCGTCGCCGGTTGCAGGAACCCTTCCGAGGCGAGCAGGTAGGCGTCGCTGTGGTCCGGGTCGGTGACCACGATCCGGCTGTGCTCGAACTCCTGCACGTCAGCGAGCGGCTTCCGCCGCCAACCCGTCTCGCCGGGGGTCAACACCTCCAGCCGGCTCTTCACGTCGGCGAGGGTGGTCAGGATCAGGTGGTTCCGGGTCCAGAAGTGGTAGCTCAGCGCGGTGCGGTCGTCGGGCCGGAAGAGCACCGCCAGCTCCCGCCCGCCGGCGAGGAACGCGTCGAACCGGGTCGCCAGCAGCGCGCCCGCCGGATGCGTCGCCCCGCCGACCGTCCACGGCGAGCGCAGCCGGATCAGCAGCCACTCCCGGTGCACGTCCCACTGGGCGTCCTCCGGCACGGCGATCCGGGTCCGCTCGCCCGCGTCGGTCAGCAGGTAGTTCTCGGTGCGGTAGAAGTCCAGGCCGCGGCCCACGAAGTCGCGCTCGAAGCCGGGTGTCGGGTCGTGCGAGGCGTAGACGCCGATGTCGTCCGCTTGCCCCTCGTAGACGACCTCCGCCGCGGACAGCGCTGTGCCTCGCCGCCACCGCTTGGCCAGGCGTGGGTAGCCCGAGGAGGTCAGCGAACGGGGCCCGAAGTCGGTGCCGACGTAGATGTGATCGGCGTCGATCCAGCAGACATCGCTCTTCGCCTCGGGAAGCGTGAAGCCGTCCTCGACGAAGGCCCGCCGGCCCAGGTCGAACTCACGCACCACGACCGCGTCGGCGCCGCCCCGGGACAGGCTGATCAGGCAGCGCTCGTACCCGGGACGCAGTACCGTCACCTCCTGCCAGACCCAGTTCTCGCCCTCCTCGGCCGCCAGCGCGTCGACGTCGAGCAGCACGTCCCACTCCGGCTCGGCCCGGCGGTACTGGTCGAGGGTCGTCCGCCGCCACATCCCACGCGGATGCGTCGCGTCGGTCCAGAAGTTGTAGTAGAGCTGATCCCCACGCCATCCCGGATAGGGAATGCGGTCCTCGGCATCGAGCACCTGCCGGATCTCGGTCTGCAAGCCGGCGAACGCCTCGCCGCCGGTCAACGCGGCGACGGTCTCCGCGTTGCGGTCCCGCACCCACCCGGCGGCGTCCGGACCATCAAGGTCCTCCAGCCAGAGGTACGGGTCATCGCCCTCATCGGTCAACCTCGCCACCTTCGCAACTATCCCGATGAGCGACCCGCATCCATGTCCAGATGTCAGCATGGCGACTCACGCCACCGGTAAGGTTCATGCACGAGGGCGCATCACCTGCCGAGTCCGAACAAGGCACGTGGGGGCAGGGCGAGGTACGGCAGGCGCCGTACCACGAGCACTTCCAGCCAGGTCCCGCCCAACGCCAGCAGTGCCGCGCCGACCCCGTCTACGGCGGACAGTCCGCGACCTTCGCTGACCGGCACGAGGACTGGACCCTCGTCACCGGCGGGGACGAAGAGGACGAGCACGCCGACGACGATGAGCAGAGCGGTGATTGCTACCTGGATGCGCGGCGCACCCCCGATATCTTGGGACATCGCTACAGTCTTGGTCATAGGTCGCCGATCACGCTGATCCGACGCCGACCACGCGTAGTGCCGTGCCGCCGAGGAGGCCGAAAGCCGGCCTCCTCGGCGTGGCCGGTCAGGCGGCCAGCGTCGCGATCGACTGAGCCCAGCGGAAGTACTTGTTGGTGCCCAGGTCCCGGACGGTCTTGATGCCGAAGGCCTTAAGCAGCAGGTCCGCGTCGCCCTCCGACACGCCCTGAATCGCGGTGACCGGTGCGGCCGCGAGGTCCTGGGCGCTCTTGCCCTCCCAGTCCTTCGACAGCTTCGCTTCGAGTCCCAGCATCTGTTCGCTCCTTCCGCGGCCCGTCGGGGCCATCTAGATGAGTACGACAACGTGCTCCTACCCGACGAGCACCGATCACAATCAGCGCTCCGGCGAGCGCAAGGCGGGACGCGCGAGAACGTCTACGGCAACACGGGGGCAACCGGAGGTCGTCGTACGCGCCGCGTCGGGCCCCTGCTTCGTGGATGACCTGCTCGTGAACAGACTCTGGACTAGTGCTCATGTTCATGATGTCTGAGCGGGCGGAAGAAGTCGCGGATGTCGTGCGCCACGAGGCCAGGCTCCTCTTTGGCGACGAAGTGGCCACCTGCGGGCAGGTCATGCCAGAAGCGGATGTCGGTGTACGTGCGTTCAGCGAGCGATCTGGGCATTCCGAGATCGCCCACGCCGACCGTGATCCCGGTCGGCGCGGTGAGAACGGGTAGGGGCAGTCGGTGCGACCGGTCGAAGTACGGACGAAACGACGACCCGATCGTGCCGGTCGCCCAGTAGATCATGATCGTGGTCAGCAGGTCGTCCTTGCTGAACCGGCGCTCGATGTTGCCGTCGCAGTCGCTCCACTGCTGGAACTTTTCCACCAGCCATGCGGCCAGGCCGGACGGTGAGTCGAGCAGCGCCGCGGCGAGCGTGTCCGGGCGGGTGGCCTGAATCTCGGCGTACCCTTCGCCGCCCTCCCACTTGGCCCTCGACCATTGCAGGAACGCCTGCTCGGCGGCGGTCAGGCCAGCGCTGCGCTCCGGGGGCGGGAACGCGGCCTGGGCCACGTGGATCCCGATCACCTGGTCGGGATGCGCGGCGGCGATCCAGTGGCTGACGCTGCTGCCGATGTCCTCGCCGTAGGTGCCGAAGCGGGGGTAGCCAAGTACATCGGTCATCAGCCGCGCCCAGGTGTCGGCGACCCTTTCCGGAGTCACCGGTCCACTGTCCGGCAGCGCGGAGTAACCGTAGCCCGGCAGCGAGGGCACCACGACGTCGAACGCGTCGCCGGGGTCGCCGCCGTGCGCGGCCGGATCGGTGAGCAGCGACACGAGCGGCAGCATCTCCACGAACGAGTACGGCCAGCCGTGCGTCACCACCAGAGGCATCGGCGCGGCGCCACCGGCCGGGCGGACACCGGGGACGCGGACGAAGTGCACGGACTGCCCGCCCACATCCGCCAAGTACTGCGGAAACGAATTGAGCCAGCGTTCACGGGCCCGCCAGTCGAAACCGGTGGCCCAGTAGTCGAGCAGCCCCCGAAGGTAGTCCGGGTCCGTGCCGGCGGACCACCGTTTACCCGGAGTACGCGCGGGCAGCCTGGTCCGGGACAGCCGAGCTGCGAGATCGTCGAGCACGGACTCGGGGATCTCGATGGTGAAGGACCTCATGATCGCCAGCCTGACACCAGGGTCCGACGGTTCCGCGCTTCATCCGTGAGTTCAGGGTTCGGTCCCCTGACGGCCGGCGTCATTGAACTCGATGTCACCCACGCAAACATCTGGATATCTCGCTCATCCACATCCGGGCGGCGCGACACGTGCCGACTCCATGAGGTGAGTGACTACACCGACGCACTGATCTCGGCCCGGTCGTGCACTCGAAGGCGCCGTAACTACCGGTGTCCGTACACGATCGGTGACGGACCCGGCCGAAGCCGGCGCGCATGTCCAGCGGCATCAGCGGTCGTTTGTCGCGGCGACTGCGCCGCCAAATCCGGCGTTCACCGGGCAGGATGAGTTCTGACGCGGCGGCGGATCAGGATCCTCGTCATGACGGCGGCCGCAATTAGGCCAAGGCCACAGTGGACGGCGAGCACGCCGAACAGGCTGGGGCCACCCCAGTCGTGGCGATAGGTGCTCGGATCTGTCATATCGATCACGAACGGTTCAACGAGCGCCCGGCCGACGAGATAGAAGCCGAGCACGAAACCTGCGACTGTTGCGATCTTCCGCATGCTCAACTCCGTGTGTTGGTGACGCATGTCGACCTAACCGGAGAGCCTAGGAATGTCGGACGGAGCGCCGCGTCGGGGACGACCCCGGTATGACCCCTGACCTGACCCCAGCATTAGCCTGCGACTCACCCAGCGCTCGGCAATCCGGCTGCGCCCCCAAGCGCGTCGGCGGTTGTTAATGTCGACGCCTTAATCGGCGGGAGGGCGGCGGCAGGACATGCGGGTGACGATGACGAGCGCTGCGGCACGGACTGGCCACGCGAACGAGGACTTCGCTGGCGCCATACCGACGGCAGCGGTGCTGATCGACGGCGCCGGCATCTCCGGCACCGAATCGATCTGCCGGCACGGCGTGGCCTGGTACGCCAGCCGCCTGGGAGGCAGCCTCCTCAGCCTCTTGTCACTCGTGCGGGACCGCAGCCTGTCGGCGCTGCTCGCCGAGGCCATCGAGCAGGTGACGGACGGTCACCGGGACACCTGCGACGTCGCCGACCCCATCAGTCCGTCGGCAACCGTAGCCATCCTGCGCCTGTCCGACGGCCTCATCGAGCACCTGGTGCTCGGTGACTCGGTCCTCGTGCTCGACAGAGCAGACGGTGCGCCACTCGTCGTCTCCGATCCCCGGGAGGTGATCATCAGCCGGTCGTACCGGTCCGCGCTCGAGGCCGCCGCCGAGGGTAGCCACGAGTACCACCGAGTCCTCCGAGACTTGCGCGCCAACCGGAACCAGCCGGGCGGCTTCTGGGTGGCCAAGGACGACCCGCGGGCGGCAGACGAGGCGATCACCGGAAGCTGTCCGATCTCCGAGCTGACCGGTGCCGTCCTGCTCAGCAATGGAGCCAGCCGCATCGTGGACCGGCTCCGGCTCGCCGACTGGCCAGGGGTCATGGCCGTCCTGGCGTCGAGCGGACCCGCCGAAATCATCCATCGTGTCCGGCAGGCGGAGGCGCGCCACGCGGTGGCGGCGGACGATGCGACGATCGCACACTGTACCGACCTCGGCGAGGCCTGACCGAGAAGAGGATGTGTAGAGTGACCCCTGTCAGCGATGAGGGGAGGTGAGCCCGGTGAACACCCAATGTCACGTCTGGGCGCTCCACCCGGCCATCGCTGCCCGCTGACTTCGCGTCGGGGAGCGCCCTCCTAGCCGGAGGAACAATGACCTTCTCCCCGTTCCGCATCGATGTATCCGACGAGGTACTCGACGACCTGCGGGCCCGACTGGCCCGTACGCGCTTCACCGCCCGCAGCGGCGATCAGCCATGGCAGGCCGGCACCGACCCCGACTACCTGCGGCACCTGGTGTCCTACTGGGCCGACGGGTTCGACTGGCGCGCTCGGGAAGCCGAACTCAACGCACTGCCGCATTACCAGGCCCAGATCGGCGGCCGGCGCATGCACTTCCTTCGCGTACCCGGGACGCGTCCGGCCGGCGCGCCCGCGCCGCTGCCGCTGATCCTGAGCCACGGCTGGCCCAGCAGCTTCGTGGAGATGCTGCCGCTGGTCGATCGCCTGACCAACCCCGCCCGCCACGGCGGCGACCCCGCCGACGCGTTCGACGTGGTGGTTCCCTCGCTGCCAGGCTTTCTGTACTCGGAGCTGCCGAAAGGTCCGCTCACCCGCGCTGCGATGGCGCAGACGCTGCACCTGTTGATGACCGACGTCCTTGGCTACCAGCGCTACGGGGCCTTCGGTGGCGATGTCGGCGGTGTGGTCACCGGTTGGCTGGGCGCCCTGTATCCCGAGCAGGTGGTCGGCATTCATATGATCCACCCACCGTTCCCGGCCAGCTTCGACTCCCATCCACTGTTGCCCGCCGAGCAGGCGTATCTCGATGCCGAGGCGGCGTACGACCAGACCGATGGCGGCTACAGCGCCATCATGGGCACCCGGCCGGACACCATCGCGGCGGCGCTGAGTGACTCCCCAGCCGGACTGGCCGCCTGGCTCATCGACAAGTACCGGGACTGGAGTGACAACCACGGGGACCTGGAGAGCCGTTTCGACCGGGATACCCTGCTGACGATCATCACCCTGTACTGGGCGAGCGGCACGATCGGCTCCTCGTTCCGGCAGTACTTCGACTTCGACCACAACAGCCCACGACCCGACATCACGGTGCCCGCCGCGTTCACGGTGAGCACCGAACCGTCGTGTGCCAACTTCCCGCGCGAGATCGCCGAACGCGCCTGCACCAACATCCGGCATTGGAGCGAACCAGGTAGGGGCGGACACTTCATGCCGCTGGAGGAACCGGACTTGCTCGCCAGCGAACTGAGGCAATTCTTCACGTCGCTTCGCCCGTACTGATCAGCAAGGGAGCCGGGTCACATCGGCCCGGCCCCGCTGTCGGTTTCCGCATGCATCGGTCGAGAAGCTACCCGTGAATTGGCGTCGCGTTCAATGCACCTGCCAAACGCCCTCAACTCGGCAATGTCGGACGTGTTCCGCAGCGGATGCTGTCAGAGGCCAAACATCGGCCGGCAAGCTGCCATCCCGTCCACCCTCACCGCGGGCCGCTTCTCCTGAATCCATCTCTCCCGGGTAAGCCGTAGGCGGTCGGATACGACGGCCTCGTCGCCGCGGGCGTCAACCGAGATGCCGTCGTACTCATAGTCGAGCTTGCGAGACACGCCCTGAGAGGCATGGTTGTCCTGGAACACCTCGGTGAGCGCGGCACGCGCGCCGAGGTGGTCGAAGGCTAGGGTCAGCAGGCCGACCCGAGCCTCGGTTCCGTAGCCCTTGCCCTGGTGTTCGATTCCCAGCCACGCGGATGTCGTGACCTCCCGAACAACCGGGAAGTCACGCCCTCGCAGCGTGACCACGCCAAGCGGCTCTCCGTGACGGAAGACCCCAAGCCCCAGCCGCCAGGCTGCCACGCTCCAGCCTCCAAGCTGACCCCAGTGTCCCTGCAGCACGAACCGCGCCCGATCCTCAGGACTGCCGTCGGTCCAAGGCGTCAGGAACGGACGCTCGTTCGCGCGGTGCACGCCCCTGCCTGCGAGGTGAGCAAGCTCCGCCAGTTCCTCCTCCACGGGGCAGGCGAAGCTCGAGTCGTGGCGTGAAGATGGTGAGGCCGTATTGGGGCCACAGATCAGAAGGCACGGGCTCGATCCTGACGATCAACCCCCCGCCGCGCTACTGGTATTGCTGAGGGGTCCGCCGCCGTCGGTTTCCCAAACGGTCGCGTCCGCCGCCGTACACGGCACGGTCATCCGTTCGGCCGGATCTTGGCGCCGCGGACCAACTCGACAATTTGCCGTCCGCGCGCCTCGTCCACCCGGTGTGCCCGGTTGCGGGGCGGAGTGAGCAGCAGCTCCTTCAGGCCGAGCTGCCCGGAGTCGTGCCCCTCCAGGCCGTAGACGTGCTGGCTGCCGATCACGTCCAGGCTCGCCCGCATCCCCCAGGATGTACGGATTGCCCTCCGGGATGAGTCGGGAGTTCGGTGCCCGACGCACCCACTGGGTGCCGTCGCCGCGGATCTCGCCCTGCCAGTGCTTCAGCTCCAGCACCTAGAGCCCGCTGGGGTGAGCACCAGCGCGTCGACCTCGTTGATCGAACCGTCGGCGCCGACGAACTCGACGTTCGCCCAGACGTGGTACGGGTCGACGTCGGGCAGGTAACTGGCCAGCTCGCGCAGCCCGTCCTGCTGCCAGGTGTAGGAGCTGGGGTTGATCTGCTCCCAGCGCGGCGAATCCTCACGCATGCGCCGACGCCTCCACCCTGGCCGTCGGTGTCCGACTCAGCCTTCGCACCTTACCGGTCAACGGTGACCTTCCGCCCGTGGCATGGGACGACCATCCCGGGGTATGCCGGACGCATGAGGGCGAGCTTCCGGCTTGGCCGGATCGCGGGGGTACCCGTCGGGGTCAACTGGAGCGTCCTGGTCATCTTCCTGCTGATCGCCTGGGCGCTGTCGGCCAGCCTGTTCCCGCGCTCCTACCCCGGCCATTCGACCTGGGCGTACGTGCTGGCGGGGCTGAGCGCCGCGGTGGTGTTCTTCGGCGGCCTGCTGGCTCATGAGGTGGCGCACGCGGTGGTGGCCAAGCGCAACGGGATCGGCGTCGGGGGGATCACGCTCTGGCTCTTCGGCGGGGTGTCCGAGCTGAAGGGGGAGGCCCGCGACCCGGGTGCCGAGTTGCGCATCGCCGGCATCGGGCCGCTGGTCAGCCTGCTGATCGGGCTCTTCTTCGGCGGCATCGCCATCGTGCTCGCCCTCGCCGGCGCGCACGGGCTGCTGCTCGGCGCGCTGTCCTGGCTGGCCGGCATCAACGTCCTGCTGGCGATCTTCAACGTGCTGCCGGCCGCCCCGCTGGACGGCGGCCGGCTGCTGCGCGCCGCGGTATGGAAGGCCACCGGCGACCGGACGAAGGCGTCCGTGGTGGCGGCCCGGGCGGGCTGGGCCCTCGGCGCCCTGTTGATCGCCTTCGGGCTCTGGCGGTTCCTGACCGGCGCCGGGATCGGCGGGCTCTGGCTGGCGCTGATCGGCTGGTTCCTGATCGGCGCGGCCGGCATGGAGGAGCGGCAGGCCCGGATGGGCAGCGCGCTGCGCGGGGTCCGGGTCGGCGAGGTGATGACGCCGCAGCCGCAGACCGCGTCCGGGGACATGACGGTCGCCGACTTCGTGGACCACTACCTCTTCGCGTACCGGCACTCGGCGCTGCCGCTGACCGAGGACGGCCGGCCGGTCGGGCTGGTCACCCTGGACCGGGTCCGCGGCATCCCCGCAGACCGGCGGGCCACCACCACGCTGGGCGAGGTGTCCTGCCGAGCCGACGAACTGGTGCTCGCCGGCCCGGACGAGGCGCTCAACGACCTGCTGCCCCGGCTCAGCGAGTGCGCCGACGGCCGGGCGCTGGTGGTGACCGACCAGCGGCTGGTGGGGATCGTCTCGCCGAGCGACATCAGCCGGGCGGTGCAGCGCGGCAGCCTGCGCGAGGGTGCCGGGCGGGTCAGCGGGGTGCCGGGGACAGCCGGCCGGTGAGTTCGGGGCGCTATCCGACGAAGCGGCAACCAGTCAGACGACCCAGTGCGGTCGTCGGATGGTGGCGGAGAGCGGGCGGCCGTCGGCGACCGCGGCGGCCATCCGGCGTACCGCCTCGCGCAAGGTGTCGGAAGGCGCCGTGTAGGGGATGCGTAGGCGCTGTTCGAAGAGGCCCGGGTCGGCGGCGAAGTAGCCACCGCCCTCGATCCGCACCCCGTAGTCCAGCGCCCGCTCGGCCAGCGGCGCGGCGACGGGCTCGCTCAGGTCGACCCAGAGTGACAGACCGCCGGGCGGCAGGCGCCAGGTCCACCGTGGAAGGTGCTCGGTCAGGGCCGCGGTCAGGGCCGCGCGCTGCTCGCGCAGCTGGTCCAGGCGGGGTGGCAGCAACCCCCCTGCCCGCGCCAGGAGGTCGAGGGCCAGCAGCTGGTCCAGGACCGAGCCGCCCATGTCGGTGGCGATCCGCTGGCCGGCGAGTTCGGTGACCAGCCGGGCGGGGGCGCGCAGCCAGCCGATGCGCAGCCCGCCCCAGTGGGTCTTGCTCATCGAGCCGATGGTGATGACCTGGCCGGTCCCACCGGGCGCGGCAAGGCTGGCGAAGGGTGGCGGGGCGGCGACGTCGAGGGCGAGATCGGCCAGCGTCTCGTCGATGACCAGCCAGGTGCCGGTGCGCTGCGCGGCCCGCAGGACGCGAAGGCGCTCCTGGTCGGGCATGAGGCAGCCGGTCGGGTTGTGGAAGTCGGGGATTAGGTAGGCCAGGTGGGGCACCACCTGACGCAGGGTCGATTCGATGATCTCGATGTCCCAGCCGGCCTCCGTCACCGGGACCGAGACGGTGCGGAGCCGGGCGCGCCGCATGGCTTCGAGGGCATTCGGGTAGGACGGGTTCTCCACCATCAGCCGGTCGCCGGGTCCGCACAGGAGCCCCAGGACCAGCGTGAGTGCGTGCTGAGCGCCGGAGGTCACCAGGATCTGCTCGGGCACGGTGGCCAGGCCCCGCCGGGTGAAGCGCTCGGCGATGGCGGCACGCAGTTCCGGCAGGCCGTAGGGGTGGTAGCCGGGGGTGTGCGCGTGCTCGGACAGCCGGGGGGCGACCCGGCCGAGCGCGTCGACGAGAATCTGCTCCGGCAGCCCGGGGGCGGCCCTGGCCAGGTCGATGGCGGTGTCCGGAGGGTCGAGGACCCGGGTCACGCCGGTGGGGACACGCCCCTCCGGCAGGGCCGTCCAGGTGCCGGAGCCCTGGCGGCTGTGCGCGTAGCCGCTCTCGCGCAGCAGGTCGTACACCGCCGTGACGGTGGCCCGGCTGGTGTTCAGGGCGGTGGCCAGTTCCCGCTCCGCGGGGAGCTTGACGTGCAGCGCGAGCCGGCCATCCAGAATCAGCGTGCTGATCGCCCCGGCCAGGCGGCGGTAGGCGGGCTTCGCCCCGGCCGGGTCGGGCAGCATGGCGGCGAGCTGTCGGCTCCCCACGGTCCGGTCGGCCCGGTCCGGCGCGAAGGGGTTCACTCCGGCCATACCACTCTCCCTGGATTGGCGGTGCCATCTAGGCCAGTCACTCTACAGAATCGCCGCGAATGGCTGGTAACGCATCACGTGGAGGCGATTGGCATGGCGCAGCAGACCATCGAATCGAAGGCCGGCGGGGGCACCTCTGCGCCTCCCATCGGCTACGTCCCGCTCGGCGCGGATCCGCTGAGACGTCTGCCCCAGCTGTTCCTCGGTCTCGCCCTGTACGGATTCAGCCTCTCGGTCATGGTGCGGGCCGCGCTGGGCGTCAACCCATGGAGCGTGCTGTACGAGGGTCTGGAGCGGCACACCTCGCTGAGCTTCGGCACGATCAGCGCCGTCATCGGCGTGCTCGTGCTGCTGTTCTGGATCCCCCTCCGGCAGAGACCGACGTTCGGCACCGTCGCCAACATCGTCGTCCTGGCGTACTCGTCGGACGTCGGCCTGGCGCTCATCCCCCAGCACCTCGGCTTCCCTGCCCGGCTCGGTCTGCTCGTCGGAGGGTTGCTGCTCAACGGATTCTCCGTCGCCGTCTACGTCGGGGCGCGCTTCGGACCGGGCCCCCGGGACGGGTTGATGACCGGCGCGTCCGCCGCAACCGGCCGCTCCCTCCGACTCGTCCGCACCCTGATCGAGATCACCGTGCTCGCCGTGGGCTGGCTGCTCGGCGGGAGCGTGGGCGTCGGCACCGTGCTGTACGCGCTGGCGGTGGGCCCGATCACCCAGTTCTTCCTGCCCTGGTTCGCCTACCAGGACCAGCCCGGCCGTCAGCGCCGGGGAAGGTAGCGGTCCAGCAGTTCGGTCCGGAACTTCCCGGCCGGGTCCAGCTCCGCCAGCAGAGCGAGGAAGTCGGCGTACCGGGGGTACGCGGCGGCCACCGCCGCCGGATCCAGCCCGAAGACCTTGCCCCAGTGCGGGCGCGGCGCGAACGGCGCCAGTCGCTCCTCCACCGCGGCCACCACCGGCGTCACCCTGGCCTCGTCACCGATCCAGGTGAAGTGGATCGCGAGGCTGTCCCGCCCGTGGTTCGGGCTGAGCCAGAGCGGGTCGGCGGCGACCGTCCGGAGCTCGCAGATCTGCAGCACGGCGGCGATCCGATCGGCCACCGCGTCCAGGGCGGCGAGCGCCTCGGCGGCCACGTCGCGGGCCACGTGGTACTCCGACTGGAGTTCGTCGCCGCTGCTCGGGGTGAAGCCGAGTCGGAAGTGCGGCAGCCGTTCGTGCCACGGCCCGGGCACGCCGAGCTGCGGGGTGCAGTTCTCCGCCGGCATGCCAGGCACCGGGTGGTGCTGCGCCGGGGCCGCCGTCGTACCGAGCCAGTCCGCCGGGGGCGGCGGCTGGTCGGCGCGCTGCTTGCGCCACACCTGGTCGATCCGCGCCGAGCGCCAGTCGGTGAAGGCGCTGACGCTGTACGCCGAGGCGAAGGCGGCATCGAGGTCGTCGCGCGGCAGGCCGAGCCGGACGTACTGCCGGACGTCGAAGGTGGGCACCACGTCCAGGGTCACCCGGGTGACCACGCCGAGCGCGCCGAGGTTGACCACCATGCCGGCGAACCGGTCGTCGGCCCGGTCGACGGTCAGCAGGTCACCGTCGGCGGTGACCAGTTCGAGGGCGGCGACCGCGGTGGCCAGGTTGCCGTGGGTGTCGCCCGAGCCGTGGGTGCCGGTGGCGACCGCGCCGGCCACCGAGATGTGCGGGAGGGAGGCCAGGTTGGCCAGGGCGTACCCCTGGGCGTGCAGCCGGGTGGCGACGTCGCCGTAGCGCAGGCCGGCGGCGACGGTGACGGTGCCGCGCTGCGGGTCCAGCTCGACGGTGGGCAGGAGCCCGGCCAGCGAGACCAGGTCGCCGGTGGTGTCGCCGAGCCGGTTGAAGGAGTGCCCGGTGCCGACGGCCCGGATCCGGTCGCTGCCGGCGACCAGCCGGCGCAGCTCGTCCACCGTGGACGGGGTGTGCCGGCGGCGGGCGGCGTAGCGGACGTTACCGGCCCAGTTCCGGCCGGCGCGGTCTCGTGGGGCGGCGCCGCTTGTCGTCCGGGCGGCGATGTCGCCGGCGAGGGGGACGCCGGCGGCGGTGGGGGCGCCGGTCACGGGGCAGTCTTCCGGTCGGTGGCGGCGGGGTCGGCCAGGGCGGCGCAGAGCGCGTCGAGCGCCACGTCGACCTGAAGGACGGAATAACCGCGCAGCGCCACCGGCAGTCCGGCGGCCCGGGCCTGCTCGATCTCGGCGCGGGCCGCCTGCCGCGCCGCCGCGTCGCCGTGGGCCAGCGCCGCCTGGGCACGCCGGACCAGCTCGTCGATCCGCTCGGTCCGGTAGCCGCGCAGGGACTCGGCGAAGTCGAGGTCGACGCCGACGAGCCCGGCGGTGGTGCGGGCACGCGCGTCGGTGAACCGGTCGGCGGCGTACCGGGCCAGGGCATCCGCCACCTCGTCGGGTGTCTGGCGGACCTGGGCAAGGTCGAGCAGTTCCACGGCGGCCCGCCCGTCGACTGGGTGGCGTGCGCCGGCCCGCACCTCGGGCGGCAGCGCCGCGCCGGGCACGCCGAGCAACCGTGGCGTCCAGGGACGCCCCTGCACCGGCGGCCCGTCGGCGAGCGCCAGGGCGTCGAACTGGTCCCAGCGGTACGTGCCGCGCAGGCCCGGCCGCCGCACGTCCAGCCCGTCCGGTCCGATCACGAAGCGGAACGGCCGCAGCAGCACCACGCCGCCGAGGACGACCGCGCCCAGGGCGACCAGCGTCCGCAGCACCCGGTCGCCGCCGACGGCCAGCACCGTCACGCCGCCGACCACGCAGCTGGCGGCCAGCACCAGCGACCCTCGGTTCCGGCGCAGCTCCATGTCGTACCCCCGTTCGCGGACCCGCCGTCGGGTGCATCATCCGTCGCCCTGTCAAGGGGGGACACCGGTCGATCGGGCACGGTTAGGGGCGGGCGTCGGCGGGGAACCCTTCGCCGATGAGCAGCTACCGCGACCCCGCCCTGCGCGGCGACGTGTACCCCTCCGAGGAGGAGATCGACCCGACCGGGGCCGGCCCGGACCTGGTCGGCGTTCCGCCGGCGTACCCGACCGCTCCGGTGCCGGCGCCCACCCCGGAGCCCGAGCCCGGCCCCCCACCGGGACCGGGACCGGCGCCCCGGGTGGCCGACGGCGGGTCGTAGTCGATCGTCACCCACCATCTGGACGGGTCGACCGAGGTGGTCGGCTCGACACGGTGCTGCGCGAGCCCGGCGGCCCGGCCCGCTGAGCCGGGCCGGACCCGGCGCCGGGGAGTGCGTCACAGCTGCGGCATGACCTCGACGGCGACTCCCGAGCATATGAAGCGGACGGGTCCGCCGCGCCCTGGTGCCGACAGATCCACGACCAGCCTCTATTCCTTGACAGGCATATGAGTGGAGAGGCATATTGTGATGGTGTCCGTCGACGCCTTCGCCGTGCTGGCCGAGCCGAGCCGGCGCCGCATCCTGGAACGGCTGCGCCGCGCCGAGAGCAGCGTCGGCGACCTCGTCGACGCGCTGGGGATGAGCCAGCCGACCGTCTCCAAGCACCTCAAGGTGCTGCGCGAGGCCGGCTTCGTGACCGTCCGCACCGCGGCCCAGCAGCGCATCTACCGGATCGACGTACGCCCGCTGCGGGGCGTGGACGACTGGCTCGGGCCGTATCGCCGGCTGTGGGCGGACCACCTCGACGCCCTCGAACGCCATCTCGACAGTCAGGAGTGACGATGGATCGCGACAGCTTCCGACCCGGCCCGCTCGCCGAGGTCGCCCGGGTGCCCGCCGACGACCGGTGGGACCTGGTCTTCGTCCGGGACCTGCGGCACCCGCCGGAGAAGGTGTGGGCCGCGCTGACCGAGCCCGACCACCTCGCCCAGTGGGCGCCGTTCCTGGCCGACCGGGACCTCGGCGCGCCGGGCGAGGCCACGCTCAGCACGGTCAACGGCGACGAGACCTTCCCGCAGCCGGCGACCGTGCTCCGCGCCGAGCGGCCGACGCTGCTGGAGTACACCTGGGGCGGCGGCCTGCTGCGCTGGGAGCTGACCCCGTCGGCGACCGGCACCCGGCTGACCCTGCGGCACACCGTCGACAAGCCGGAGCTGGCGCCGATCATGGCCGCCGGCTGGCACCTCTGCCTGGACGTCGCCGGCCATCTGCTCGACGGCGACCCGGTCGGCCCGATCCGCGGGGCCGAGTCGACGAACTTCGGCTGGGACGAGCTGCGGGCCGCGTACGCCGAGCGCCTGGACGCCGAACCGCCGGCGCACTGACCCGCGGGACCTCACGCCCCGCGCGGCGCCGGGGTGTCCGGGAGGGTGATGGCGGTGGCGGCCTTGCGGATCGGCTCGGTCACCCGGCGGATCATCCGCTCCCGGCCAGGCAGGTGCGGCATCAGGCGCAGCATCAGCGTCTGGAACCGGATCTGCGCGGCCGAGCCCAGCACCATGCCCTTGAGGTTGCGCTCGGCGAGGGCCTGGTTCGCCTCGACGAAGGGGCGCATCCGCCGCTCGTAGTCGGCGAAGGCGGCAACCGGGTCGCCCGGCGCCGCCGCGAGCGAGGCGGCCAGCACGTACGCCCCGACCAGGCTGAGACTGGTGCCCTGCCCGGACGCCGGCGACGGCCCGTACGCCGCGTCCCCGACCAGGGCGATCCGCCCGGTCGACCAGCGGTCCATCCGGACCTGGCTCATCGAGTCGAGGTAGAAGTCCGGGGCGTCCCACATCGCGTCGAGCAGGCGCGGCACCTGCCACCCCAGGCCGGCGAACGCCTCCGCCAGCAGCGCCTTACGGCCGGCGACGTCCCGGTGCTCCGGAGCGCCCTCGGGCGAGGGGAAGAGGAACAGCGCCCTGGCGTCCGGCGAGCCGGCCGTGCGGTAGACGCCGACGCTGCGGCCCGGCGCCGGGTGCATCAGCTCGACGCGCTCCTCGCCGCACTCCGCCGGCACCGAGAAGATCGCGATGTGGTGCCCGAGCGGCCGCAGGTGGGCCGACTCGGGGCCGAGGGCCAGCCGGCGGACGTTCGAGTGCAGCCCGTCCGCGCCGATCACCAGGTCGAAGGTCCGGTCCGGCCGCCGCTCGAAGCGCACCTCGACCCCGTCGGCCGACGGGGTCAGCGTGTCGATCGAATCGTCGAAGAGGTACTCCACGTCGCGGGTGGCGTCGGCGAGGATGCGGGCCAGGTCGCCGCGCATGATCTCCGCGTCGTCGCCCTCCCGGCCGCCGAAGAGCGCGGCGTCCATGGTGGCGAGCTGCGCGCCGGCCGAATCCACGAAGCGGGCGGACCGCATCCCGGTGTCGTGCCGCTCGACCTGCCCGCGCAGGCCCATCCGGTCGATCACGGCCAGGGCCGCGCCCCGGATGTCCACCTTGTAGCCGCCCTCGCGCAGCGCGGGGGCGCGCTCCACGACGGTCGGACGGAAGCCGTGGCGGCGCAGCCACCAGGCGAGCGCGGGGCCGGCGACGCTGGCGCCGGAGATCAGGACGGTCGTCATGCCGTTCACTGTACGAGCGTGTCAGACATTTGTACAAGACGTTTGTGCCAAGAATCGGCTAGGCTGTCGCCATGGGAAATCGGGAAGACCTGCTCGCCGGCGCCAAGCGCTGCCTGATGGAGAAGGGCTACGCGGCCACCACCGCCCGGGACATCGCCGCCGCCTCCGGCACCAGCCTGGCCGCCATCGGCTACCACTTCCGCACCACCAGGGCGCTGCTCAACGAGGCCCTCTTCGAGGCGATGGCGGAGTGGGGCGAGGAGCTGGAACGGGCCCTCGCGGTCGACGCCGGCCCCGACGCCACGCCGGAGCAACGGTTCGAGGCGGCGTGGACCCGGATCATCGAGTCCTTCGCCCGGCTGCGCCCGCTCTGGGCCATCCAGTTCGAGCTGATCGCCCAGATGGACCGCGCTCCCGAGCTGCGCGAGGCGTTCGCCACCGCCAACCACCGCGCCCGCCTCGGCCTGGCCGCGGTCTTCCACCGGCTCGACCCGGACGCCGACGAGGCGCACGCCCTGGCGCTCGGCTCCTTCTACCAGGCACTGCTCGGCGGCCTGGCGGCCCAGTGGCTGGTCGACCCGGACCGCGCGCCGTCCGCGGCCGAGCTGACCCGGGCGCTGCGCACGATCACCGGGGAATTCACCACCTGAGCGGGCCGGCGGGAGAACCGGGCAGCGCGGAAACGGCACCATGTGATCTGATCCCTCCCGATGACGACACCGGACGCCCCCGCCGCCGATCCCGACGCCGCCACGGCCACGCCGCCGCAGGTACGCCGCATGATCGTGCTGATGTTCGCCAATCTGGCCCTGAGCGCCCTGCTCGCCGGTCTGATGCTGGTCTTCCAGGAGCAGTTGCTGGACTACCAGCTCGCCCACCTCGACCTGCCCGCCGGCGCCGACCTGGCCGCCGCCCGGGAGACGCTGCGCTCCTCGGCGTGGTCCCGCGTGCTGCCCGTCGCGGTCGTCGCGCTCGCCTACCTGGTGGTGATCCGCGGACTGCGGCTGGGCCGGCGCAAGGCGTACCGGCAGGTCATCTTCATCTCGGTGATCGTGCTGGTCGGCTCCGGCCTGACCCTGCTCCAGCCGTTTCCCTGGTGGGTGCGGGCCATCAACGTCGCGAAGGCGCTCGTGGTGGTCGCGCTGCTCCTCCTGGCCAGCCGTCCCCAGGTCCGCGACCGGTTCGCCGCGACCCGCCGACCCGACCTGGTCGACGGCTTCCCGTCCTGACCTCCCGGCCGTCGCCGCCCCGCTGTCAGTCGAGCCCCGGTGAACACCGAGAAGGACGCGGTCTTCAGGATGCTGTCGTAGTCCCGGCCGACGTCCGCGCAGTGCCCGGCCAGCACGTCCAGCTTGTGCTGGTAGAAGGCCGGGTCGGTGTGGTCGGTGAGGTTGCAGGCGTCGGCGTACCGGGCCACGGTCTTCAGGGTGCGCTTCTCGCCGCTGCCGCCGATCATCAGCGGGATGTGCGGCCCTGCACGCCCGTCGGCACGTTCTGCGCCGCCCGCACCGAGTGGTAGCGGCCCTCCACCGTGGCGACCGGCTCGCGGAGCATCGCGGTGACCACCGCCGCCGCCTCGTCCAGCCGGGTCAGCCGCTCCCCCGTCGTCGCCGGTCATCGTAGGCGGGCGCCGGTCAGCCGATCCGGGCGGTACGCAGCGCGCCGGCGGGCTCGCGGATCTGGCTCACCGGGCCCGGTCGACGACCTCCTCCGGACTCAGCGGCGCCTTCGGATGGTGGGTGAGACACATCGGGGTGTCGACCTTGACGAAGGAGAAGCCCTCCCCGGCCGCGTAGAACTGGCCGCTGGTCAGCAGACCGATGTCGGGCAGCCGACCACCCTTCGCCTCCGCCAACTGCCGCGCCGCGTCGATCTGCGCCGGTGCGTTGAGCAGCCCGAAGAACTGCGTCGTCGCGTTACCGGCGATCTGGTTGTGCAGACCCTTCGGCGCCTGGGTCGCGAACACCAGCCCGAGGCCGTACTTGCGAGCCTGCGACGCGAGCGCGATCGAGCTGGCCGTACTGGCGGTGGCGCCGGTCGACGGCGCGAGCGTCTGCGCCTCGTCCATCACGAACAGCCCACCCAACGGTCGATCGCCGGCCGGGTGCCGCTTGATCCAGGCGAAGAGCGCCATCTGCAACTGGTTGACGAAGCTCTGCCGCTCCTGGTCGGAGGTGAGCCCAACGAGACTGATGACGGAGACCCGGGCCCGCCGGCCGGGCGACGGAGTGAGCAGCAGACCGGGATCAGCGGGAGCGCCCGCGCCACCGAAGAGGGGATCGGTGACCATCGCCGCCTTGAGTGCCTCGGCGAGATCCTGGGCCAGCTTGTCCGCCCGGGCCAGCCGGCTGACCCCGTCGGGCAGTTCGGCGAGGAACTCGGTGAAGCCGGCCAGGCCCACCATGCCGCTCTTCGCGTACGCCTGCAGCGCCTCGGTCAGCACGGCCTTGCCCTGCCGGGCGAGCCTTGTCGGACGGTCGACGCCCGCCCGGGGCGCCAGCGCCTCGACGGCGGACCGAATCGCCTGATCGAATTCGTCGGGCGAGTCACGGACCGGAGTGAAGTCCGGCAACGGCTGGAAGCTGAGCGGACGCCCTGCCGTGACCCGGGGGGTCCAGACGACGACCTCGGTGTGCGCGAGGTAGTCGCGGGCCCGCTCGTCGTCGCCCGGCGCCCACCCCGTGGGCGGCGCCGGCCAGGCGTCGCCCAGCCGCGCCAGGTCGTTGTTCGGATCGAGCGCGATCGTCGACACGCCCTGTCGGGCGCATTCCTCGATGAGTCGCCGGATCAGCACGGTCTTGCCGGACCCGGAGCCGGCGAAGATGACGGTGTGCCGCCGCAGCGACTCCAGATCCACCACGAACGGATCCCGTCCGTCGGCGGTGTGCCCGAGGCGGATCGACTGCCCGTCACCGGATTCACGCCCGGCCGGGGCGGCTGCGGCGGCGACACCTGACCCGGCATCGGCGGGCTCGACGGAGCCGGCCGGCGCCGGTGAGTGGTCACCGAGTACCGCCCGCAACAGCCGGGTGCCGCCGGCCGGCCGCCGCGCCACCAACCACTCCGGAAAGGTGGTGTCGGCCGCCGCGCTCATCTGCCGCAGGGCGGCGAACACCCGGAGATCCGCCTCCGGGATGTCGCAGCGGATGCCGCCGGCGGCGTCGAAAGCGGCCAGGACCTCGGTGGTGCGCTTCCCGGTCGGCCAGGGCACGTTACGCACCAGCACCAGCCGCCGCTGTGGGAATGCCGGGTCCAGACCCGCCATCGTGCAGGCCGCCTTCACCCGGGCGGTCACCGCGATCGCGTTCGGGTGGGCGATGCCCCGGAAGCACCAGTGCGCCTCGTTCTCGGTGGCCTCGTCCAGCACCTCGATCAGCCGGCCGTGCAGCGCGGGCTTCCGCCCGGGGAGCGGGTCGTGCTTGTACGTGGCCCCGGTCGGGGCCTGCTCCCCGATCCAGGCGGCGAGGCCGGCCGCCAGCAGCGGCGGCAGGTGCTCGTCCTCGGTCCGCGGATCCAGGGCGGCGCGCACGTCCGCCGCCGCGACCAGCTCGGCGAATCGTTCGTCCAGCGGCGTCAGGTCAGCGGTCGCCGCCGGCGCCGGCGCCGGCGGTGGCGGTGGCGGTGGCGTGTGCAGCTCCCCACTCTCGATGAGCCGGTCCAGCTCGGTCACCTGGTCCCGGTCCCTGCACCCGGCGATGTGCCGGTCCACCCGACGGAGCAGCGCCCGCGGGGTCAGGTTCGGCGCATCGGCGAACGCCCCCGGCGCGATCGGCCAGGTCGGGTGGGGTGGCACGAAACACCGCCCGGCGAACGCGATGGCGAACCGCTTCTCGACGATCGCCCGTCCGATCTCAGGGCTGGGGATCCGATCCGGCAGGACCGCCTCGCGGAACCGGTCCGCGACCGGGGTCGGAGCGCTCCTGGTCATCAGGGTCCAGGTGTCGGGCAGGCAGGACACCACGATCAGCGTGCGGCGGGTCACGTCCCGCAGGGTCAACAGCCCGTCGGCGATCGGCCCGATCACCTTGGCCTGGTCGTCCTCCAGCCCCGAGTGCTGGTCGAGCATCGAGGTGCTGGTCTGGGCGAAGAGCGTGTCGAGCTGGTCGACCGCGATCACGGTCGGGTCCAGCGTCAACGCCATCAGCCGGGAGATGTCCTGGACGATCTGCTGTGGGGCACGGATCGCCGGAGTCAGACCCCACGCAGCCCGGTCGGCCGGGTCACCCGGCTCGCTGATCAGGTGGGCGTAGCCGACGTCCTGCGCCTCGAAGTCGGTCGACCCGTGCAGCGCCAGCGCCCGGGCGGTGTCCTGACAGTCCCGCCCCACCTCGCGGTGGTGGGTACGCAGGGCCCGGATGAAGGTGTCCAGGTCCGCCCGGGTGACCGGCCGGGTGCCGGCGACCGCGTCCCGCACCTCGGCCGGGATGCCGAGCTGGGCGGTGAGCCGGCGCAGGAACTTCCTGAGCTGGGTGCCCCAGCCGATCGCCTCCTGACCCATGCCTTCGACGAGGGCGAGCGCCACGCTCGCCCAGAAGGTCTTGCCACTCACCATGCCGACCAGGAAGAAGTAGCCCCCGTCGTGCTGGATCCGCTCCCGCACCGCCCCGAGCAGGTGCGTCTTGCCGGAGCCGGCCCGGCCCTGCATGGCGACGCCGAGCGGGCGGCTGGTGTCGTCCGTCCGGGCCCGGCTCACGCCGCGGAGGATCTCGCCGACCACCCGTTCATGCAGCTCGGGAACGTTGTGGGGGGAAGGGCGCCAGACGTCGTCCGGGGTGGCCGCCGGGTGGAAGCTCAATGCCTCCAGCACCGCGCGGCCGTCGTCGACGGTCATACCGGACCGATCGACAGCGCGTGGTTGTCCTCGTCACCGATGCGGACCGCCGCCGCCCGATCCCGTGGGGTCAGCGACTTGGTGTTCGCGACCGGAATGATCCGCACGCCCTCCTGCCGGACCAGGGCCCGCAGCGTGGCGTCCACCGTCGAGCGCTCCTGGTCGGCGAGGCGGTCCCGCAGGTCGGCGAGGCCCACCCAGGCTCCGGGGGCCGGAGCCAGCTCCCGGTACGCCGCGCGGACCATCGCCTCCGGGTCGGCGGTGCGCTCCGTCCACGCGACGTTCGCGGCTGCCGTACCGGCATGCCCGGTGGCGACGGGGACGCCCGGCACCGCCGCGGCCGCCTGGGTGAAGAAGTCCCCGTGGCTGATCCGCAGCCGGTCCAGGGACCGGTTCAGGTTCGTCAACAGGGTGAACAGGGAGCGACTGGCGGAGCCGCCACGCTTCGGTGGTGGCACGGTGTGCAGCCGGCGGACCACCGCCCAGCCCTCGTCGGTGAGCTCGTGCGAGAACGGACGGTGGGTCCGGTCGGTCTTCACCAGCCCGTGCTTCACCAGCGTCGCGTTGTCGCTGCCGGTGAGCGCGAAGCCGGCCAGCTCCCGCAGCTCACTGTTGGTGAGTTCCCGCGCCTCGACCATCAGCACCACCAGGGCGTTGATCTGGTTGGGCGTCAGGCTCGGGACGTCCTTACTGCTCGACATGGTGCCTCATCTCGGTCGATACGTACCGTTCGTGACTCGTCGGACCAGCAGTTGCCGGATCTTCTCCACCACCGCATCGACGTCGGAGAACACCTGTTCGTTGGTGAACCGGAGCACGTCGAGCCCCAGGATCTGGAGCTGCACATCGCGCCGCCGGTCGTCGGCGAACATCATCCGGCCCCGATGCTCCGGGCCGTCCACCTCAACCGCAAGGCCGGCGCTGGACCAGTAGAGGTCCAACCGGTACGGCCGGCCGAGGAGGTGCCAATCGTAGGTGTGGTTCCAGCGCCGGCCCCGGGCCCACTCGTGCGGCGCCAGAGCCCGCTCGAGGGCCAGTTCAGCCGCGCTGTCCGCGCGTGGCAGGCCGGACAGCGGCGGGTAGGTCAGCCCCGGCGGTGCCGACTCGGGGACACGGTCCGACGTGACACCGACGTCGTCGGCGAGCCGGGTGAGGTATGCCGGCAGGGAGACCGCCACCGGGCGGATCCGGTCCACCCGCCGAAGGGGCGGGCCGGCCAACCAGACCGTGAGGCGGCCGTGCTCCGCCAGCCACTCGGCCGCGGCGGCAAGCACGCGCTCGTCCGACGCGGTGAGCTCCGCCGGCAGCTCGATCAGCAGTACGCAGAAGTCTCGCCCGTACGCCTCGGCGACGACCCGGGTCAGGCCTGCCGCGCGTACCTCGGCCGGGAAGCCGGAGCGCCCACCAGGCCGGCGGGGCGGGCGACGGCCCGGCGGATCGAGGCAACGCCCGGCCAGTTCGGCGAGGAACGGACCGAAGTGACCTGAGCGCGCGGCCGCCTGACGGGCCAGTGCCCGGACTGCGGCGACGCCGAGCATGCCCGGCTCGTCGAGCCGCTCCGCGCCGGGTAGCCAGCGGGGATACAGCGCGACGGCGGCCGACTCCAGCTCGTCGAGGATCGCGGTGACCTGCGCGGCGAGCGAGATACCGAGGAGCGGGCGGTACCGGACGACCACCGGCGCGGTCTCCGGCAGCGGATCCACCGCCACGGCGAGTAGTTCCGGGTCGACACCCGACAGGTGGCTGACCTGGCCGCGCGGCGGCACCGACCACCAGTCTCGCGCTGCTCCGGCGGTCGCCCGGGCCGGCAGTGGGACGGACGGATACGGCGAGCCGCCATCCGCCATGCGCCCTCCCCCAGGTACACGAGAATCGTGACCCTATCGCCGGCGCTGCTCGGACGCCGCCCGCTGTCGCCTACCCGACCGGGTCGCGCACGCAGGGCACATGCTCAGCGAGCGATGCGGTCAGCCGGCCGAACGTCCCGGACGGCGTCGGCGGACCAGTCGGGCGGCGACGCTCACCACCGTGGTCCCGGCGGCCGTCCCGACCAGGACCAGGGCCGCTCCCACCGCCCAGAGGCCGCTGTCGTCGGTCGAGGCGGCGTGCGCCGCCCAGGCGATGGTGAAGGCGACCGTCATCACCGGGGCCACCAGCCAGGGGCTGAGCAGCCAGCCGCCGACGGCGGCGATCAGGGCCAGGGTGAGGACGCAGCCGCCCACCTGCCACGGCGCGTACGGGCCGCTGGTCGCGCCGGTCTCCGGGTCCACTTTGTACCCGGACTCCCAGCCCAGCCAGGCCCACCACGCCCCGACCGTTACCGCCGCCAGGATCAGGCCGCCGAGCGCGGTACGCGTCCACGTCGTCAGGTTCACGGCCTGATCCTTCCCGACAGGGTCGGGATCCGGATGAGCACGGATACTCACGGTCGCCGAAAGGCGACGCCCGCGACGCGGCCGGTGCTCACGCCGGTGCCGTACCGCGGGCCGCCCATTGTGGACACGACGATGTTCTCAGTCCCGGTTCGTCGGTACAGGCTGCTGTGGTTGCGCCGCAGCCGCGACCTGTCCGGTCCCGCGCCCGGCTGTTGCGGCCGGGTCGCCGGCCACCAGGTCGCCGCGGCTGCGGATCAGCTGTACCAGCAGCACGATGCCGACGATCGTGTTGAGGTAACCCAGGACGGAGGCGATGAACAGGATCGGGTCCGACAGCGGCAGATCCGCCAGGAAAGCACCGCTGAGGTTGTGCAGTATGTAGAACCCGGTCAGCAGCGCGAGGAACGACACCATGGTGGTGAATCCACCGCGCCTTCGCCGGTACAGCAGAAACGCCGCTACGGCGAACCATGCGAACGTCACCAGAAACATGATGGAGAAGGGTGCGGGCGACCGACCTCGTACGGCGTAGAAATGCATGTAGTAGGGAATCTGCCACACATAGTTGCCGATCGTTACCGCGACGAACGTCCAGTACGTCTTCGACGCCCAGCGGGTGCTGCTCACATGCATCTCCTGTTCGGCACAGCGATCCGGGCCAGGATTCCGGTCGGCCGCCCAGCCTAGCCGACTGTTCGGGGATCAGATAGCGGAATCGGCGCGGGATCCGCAACGCTCACGCTCATCGAGTCGAGGCGGGCATCCGGTGACCCGCAAGGAAGTCCCAGATCACCGAGGCGGTAGGAGAGCCGACCAGCGACGGCGGCCACCGGTGTCCGCCCATGACGCGGTAGGCCACGATCGCGCTGCCGTCGGCGCAGCCGGTCCACTGCCTGACCTGGAGGGCCGCGGTATCCACGGGTACGGCCGGTGTTGTGGGGCAGTGGTCCAGAGCCGCCCACCCGGCCAGCCAGTCGGTCACGGCCGGCAGCATCCACGCGGGGTCGGCGCGGCTGCCTTGGTAGGAGACGACGGGGTCGTCGACGGCGTGGATGTCGAGAATGGAGACGGCGCGGGTGGGTTGGCAGCCACCGTCCTTCGGCCAGTACATGTTGCCGACCACGGGCGCGACGGCCGTGATGCGGTCGGCGAGCCGGCAGGCGAGATAGTTGGCCATCCCGCCGCCGTTGGAGATGCCGGTCGCGTAGATGCGGGCTGCGTCGATGCAGTAGTCGGCCGCGAGCGTGTCCAGCAGGCTACGTGCGGCCGGCAGCTCTTGAATTCCGTGGTCGACGGCTCCGGCGCTCGCCCACATGGGTGGTCCGTCGGGACCATCGGGCAGCCCTTGTGGATAGACGGCGAAGAACCCCTTCCGGTCGGCCAGGTCGCGGAATCCGGTTCCGGCGGCCGTCTCCGCCGGGTTGCCGCCGTGGCCGTGGTAGACCAGCAGCACCGGATGGGGTGACTGGGGCCGGTACCCGGCCGGAACGTGTACCAACGCGGTGCGGGTGCGTTGGCCTTCGGCGGCGGCGGGATCGACCGCGAAGCTGACCACGCGATCCACTGCGGCGGGGGCCGGGTGGCCGCAGCCCGATGGCGCCGGATCGCCAGTCCCGGTGCCGCCGCTCGCCCCAGGCCGGAACGGTGTGGATCCGGTGCCGACCGTCCGGGACGGCGCGGGAGCCGTAGCACGGGGACGGACGGGCGCGGAGCACCCGGTCGCCAGCAACAGCGTCACGACCGTCCCCGCGATCGCTGCCACGGCGACCGGTCCTGCTGTGGCATGGTCGCGCCCTCGACAGTCACGCATCGGTCTCCTCCTTTTGGCGTCGGTGCCGGGCCGTCAGGTCGGCGGACGCGTCTGGTCCTGCGCGGGCGGTCGGCGGGCACATCGGGTGTCGGGCTGCCAGTCGCGGGCCCTTCCTCTCACGCCGGTCCGTCGTCGCCGTGGTGTTGACACCACCTTGTGGCCCGTGGATGGCCCGGCGGGTCCTTGAAGTGCTAGAGGTGCGCAGGGAGGACCGCTCCCCTGCCCGCCCGGTGATCGCTCAAACGGTGCGCCGCCGAAGCCCGCTGGTGGCAACAGACTCCGGCGACTGCTCACCGGGTCACTGGCACGTGATCACACCCGCTGCACATATGCAGCCCGCCACTCCGGCGAGGGGTCCGAACCCAGACTCGTCCAGTACTCCCGACCATCCACAACCTTCCCGCCCCGCACCGTCCAGAACGACGCCACACGGAAGATCTCCCCCATCGTCTCGTGAGGGACCTCTACCTCGGAGACCACGACCTCGCCGCCCGCCACGATCCGCAGCACGTTGATCGCCCACCCCTCCGGATACTCAGCATTGACGGCCACGTAATTCTCGCGGCCCACGATCCGTTCGCCGCTGACCGGCCAATCCACCACCAGGTCATCAGCCAGCAACTCGCCGAGCCCGACCCAGTCGCGGGCCTGCACGCGATCCCACATCTCCTGAGCGACCTTCATTGGTTCCATTGGCGCATCCTGCCTGACCCTACTGACAAGATCGGTTTACCTGGCACACCGCGACCAGCACCGCAACGACCCTGGCCGGCTGCCCCGCGACGCGTCCGAACCCCTAACGTTCTGATCCGTAGGAGCGAGCGGGTCGGACTCGTCCCTTGCTCGCCTCATCGCCGGGACGGCATCGACGTTCCCGCCTTGGCCCGTCGTTGCGCCGAGGGGGCCAAGCTGGGGTCAGTAGGCGAGGTTTGCTTTGATGGCCCGTCTGGCAGGATCCTGCGATCATGCTGCTGTGGAGCTTGAACTGGAGCCGCCCCACGGGGTCGGGCCATTGCGGCTCGGGATGACCGTCGCTGAGGCTCGGCCGGCGCTGGCCGCAGTCGGGGAGCTGAGTGAGTCACCCAATGCGGGGCTTTGGGCAAACAGGCCGGGTGGCCTGGCATTCAATGTCGGGTTTGGGGTGGCCGGACGAGTCAACGCGGTGGAACTCGCCCGGCCACACGCTCTGGACGTGGTTCGGTACCGCGACGTTGACGTCTTCGGACTACCGGCGTTGGAAGTTGTTCAGAGGCTGCGCCGGCATACCGCCGTGATAGCTGACGACGAGGAGGGCTGTTTCACCGCTCCGGACCTGCTCTTGGCCTTCTGGCGCCCGTTCGCCGCTGACGATGACCCCGAGGAAGAACAGGGCTACATCTGGCCTGGTAAGAGTGGTGGGGCGGGCGGGACTCGAACCCGCGACCGAGGGATTATGAGTTTGTCAGCAGGTACCGCACCCCACCGCATGACCTGCGTTTTCGGTACTCCGTGCGGCTTCCTGCGGCGGGGTGCAGTACACCCTCTAGTACACCCTTCCACCCTTACGGAGCGTCACCCGTCCTGGTTCTCCGCCCGCGGGCCGTCCGCGATCCGCCGAGCGAGGGCCCGGGCCGCCGCGATCGTCTCCGGGTCCAGCCCCACCCTCTGCGGCCCGATCGGGACCGGGCTGTCCTGCCCGCCCACCGCCGCATGCAGGTGCCGCACCCCCTCGCACTGCTTCGCCGCCGGCGGCAGGTGGACGACCCGCTGGCGGGCGACATGGTCGCGCAGATCCTCCAGCGCGGTTGCCAGCCGGCGGTGCTCGGCGCCCAACTCCCGGCGCATCCGCCGCTCGGCGGAGCGGGAAAGCCAGCCGCAGTAGCCGGCCACGAATAAGGCGACCATGATCGCGTACGCGCCACGGTTGAGGTCGAATGGCAGTTCGCTGTCTGCGATGTACGCCACGATGGCGGCGGTCAGGCTGACGGCGGCGAGTAGGAGGTAGGCGTGCTCGGCGCACAGCCTCCCTGGATCTCGATCGGACGGCTGCTCTCTGGTCCCCACTTGATCACCCATCGCAGGAGTGTGGCCCATCGATGGTTGCCGTGGCCCAAGGGCGAGCATGTTTCGCAGATGGCGAAACATGAGTGATCATGGCGTTGCAGGCTGCAACTTCCGGCCGATCTAATCCCCTGCGTCCGGCTCTATGCCGGCGACATCTCCACCCGGTAGCGGTCCGCCGGGTACAGATCCATCAGACCGTCCGCGTGGATGACGACGATCAGCGGCACACCCTCCGGCACCTCGTACGTCTCCCGCTCGCCCGGCGTCGGGTTGCGCGCCGACACCTGGTCGCCCGGTTCGGCGCGCACCAGCTCGGGCTCGACGGGCTCCCGCACCACCACACCGTAGCCCCGCACGGCGGTCGCCAGGCCCTCGTTGCGCAACTGCATCAGCGCAGCCCGGGCCGTCTTCGGCGCGACCCCGTACGTCTGCGAGAGAGTGGCCTCGGACGGCAGCCGGGCGCCCGGTCCGAGGTCGCCGGAGGTGATCTGCGCGCGGAGGATCTCGGCCAGCTCAAGGTAGCCGACCGGGCCCTGCCCCGGGAAGATCACGGGTGCAGGCTAGATGCAGCCCTATGCAGCGCCGGTGGGCTAGCTGGGTAGCCCAATCCTGTCAGGGCTTCCAGTCCTCGGGGACGTACAAGCCGGCGCCCTGGACTCCGACCACGGCGCCCTCCGACTGCAGCAGCAGCACGGCCTTCTGGATCGTGGACACGCCAGCCGAGTACATCTCGGCCAGCTCCTTGTAGGTGGGCAGGCGTTCACCGGGCGGGTACTCGCCAGCGGCGATGCGAGCGCGCAGGTCATCGGCGATGCGCCGATACCCCATCGGGATGGGCATTGTGTTCTCCGTTCGGCACCCCGATTCGATCACGCCCGGTGACCTCCCTTCAACCTCTTCGTTGCGTTTGGTGTTAATGGCAACTAGCCTAGGGCATGGCCCCAGGGTTTCTCCGTTCGGCGACGGGAATCGTCGGGCCACAACCGGGCGGGTTGCTCCCCGTGGCCCGCCCGGTTCCCGATCTCCCCGGTTGAGGAGCAGCGCCATGATCTGGCCATTCCACCACCGCCCGGAAGAGCGCATCGACGCCACCGGACCCGCCACCAACTACGCCGGCCACGCGGGCGCACTCAGCCCCGCTGCGGTCCGCGAGATCGAGGCCCGGCACCGGGCCGGCAGCCACCGGCCGACCGCCGTCGACCGGGCCTGCGACCCATGGGCCGGCCACAACCAGCGGGGCGCCCGATGACCGTGGCGACCGCCGTCGACGAGCAGGAGCGGCGGTGGTGGCGGACCCTCGCCCAGCACCAGCAGGTCGACGGCCGCTGCCCGCACTGCGAAACCCACAAGCGGTGCTGGCCGCGGGCTGAAGCGTTCGCCGCGCTGGTGGCCACCGACCGCTGGCACCTCGGCCCGCCCGCCGCGCGATGACCGCGCCCGGGCGGTGCCTCGGCTGCGCGATGCCCGAACAAACCGCCGCCGGCGGGATGGTGCACCGGTGCGCCGGGGAGCTGCGGCCGTACGGCGGCCGGTGCGGGTGCGACCGGCCGGGGTGTGGACCTGAGGCGAAGAAAGTCGAGCCAGCAGGTCGGCGCGCATTGACGGCGGAGAGTACGGTGCCGGCATGACCCTCCCCACCGATCCGCGGGACGACCGAGCGAGCATCCCGCAGCAGGTCAGCAGCGCGCAGACCCAGCCTCTGCGGCACGAGGACGACGGCAGGTGGGTCACGATCGACGCGAGGACCATCACGCGCTGACCCCGGAACGCACGGAAGCGCCCCGCCCTCCCGAAGGAGAGCGGGGCGCTTCATCGTGTACCCGTCAGGATTCGAACCTGCCCGGCGTTGTCGCCGGGGCCCCCAACTTACGACGCCCCTCCGGGGTTACCGCCTGGGCGTACTGTGCCGGGCACACCGACCACTCTACCGGCGCGTCGTCAGCCTGCCTCGGTCTCGCGGGGTGGCCGGCGGCGCCGTACCGTCTTGCGGCCTGGCCAGTACTGGGTGGGAGGCTCCCGTTCCGGATCCACGATCTTGTACCTGGTCTGGCCGCATTTGACGACGCCCAGCTCGACGAGGCGCTGCGGCTGGTCTTCGAGCAGCGGCACGATGATGGGCACGCCGGCCACCACGGTCGCGATCGCGCTGGCGGTGGACGCGATGCCCCGGCCGTGACGCTCGAAGCGGACGTGGTGGATCCCTGCCTTCTTGATGGCAGCGCACTCCTCATGGTCTTCGAGTTGACCGGTGTCGGCAGTGACCAGCATGAGGTAGCCCCGCGTGGCCATGTCGGGGATCAGCTGCAGGTCCTGCTTGCCCTTCCACCTGATCCGTTGGACGTGGTCGACCTGGTGGCCGGGAAGCATGAACCGGAGCGGGTCAAGGGCAGGCTCGGGCACCTGCTCGTCGAGCAAGATTTTCACAGGCTCACGCAGCCCGGCGCGGGTACTCGCTCACGTACCGATCAAGGGCTACCGCCCCCTCTACACCAATGTCTGTCACCGAGGGGTAGAAGTATTGGATGTGGGCGGCGTCGAGACCGTCGGCAGCCAGAGACGCGATCGTGTCGTACGGCACCCGCGTGTTGTCGATCACCGGATAGCCGCGAAGCACCCCCGGGTTGATCCGGATGCCGGGCTTCGGCCGCAACAGCGGTACCACCGTCTCGCCGGTCCAGCCGACGAACTCGCCCAGGATGTCCTGCATCGTGGCGATGAGGTGCTGGCCGGGCTGCTTCAGCACGTCGACCATCTGATCTTCGGATTGGATCCAGACGATCGTGTTTCCCTTGGCCACGAGCTTGTAGTTCGAGAGATGCTCGAAGTTGTCCAGGTTTTTGATGTTCTGAATCGCCTTGCGGATCTTTTGGAGCGAAAGCTGGGTGCGGATCCGAGCGACGGTGCGGATGGCCAGCAGGTCTCGGAAGCTGTAGCTGACGCGAGGCGCGCTGCCGTACTCAGGAACGAGGACCGGGTTGGGCTGGCGCCGCCAGTGGGTCAACTGGCCCTCGCTCACCCCACCGAGTGCGGCCGCCAGCGAGGACGAGTACGCCACCCGAAACGCCCCCCTTCGGTGCCATTGCAAAATCAATTCTTGCCGGCATCATCGCATTTCTTTGCAAGGCGCACATCCCCGTGTCGCGCACGACGCGCCACGCGCTGTCCCGCTGGCCGGGCTCGCATGCGGCGGCCGAGGACCGCACGACGAAGAGCCCCGCCGCTTCCCTCGAGGGAAGCGGCGGGGCTTCTTGCTGCAGGCCGTCGGCTACAGCTCGCCGGCGACCAGGCTCGGCGAGTCCGGGTCGCCGCCGGCGGCCGACACCACCGAGGTCAGCAGCGACAGCACCGCGGCGCCGGCGGCGACGCCACCGCCCAGCTTGAAGTCGGCGTTGAGCACGTTGAACCCGTCCAGGGCCCACAGACCCAGCAGGGCCTGCGCGGCGCTCTTCGCTGCCCTCTCGGCGGCGGCCTTCCAGAACTTCTTGGTGAACACGACAGCTCCTCCTTGTACGTTCGTCGGATGGTGCAGGTGAGCAAGCTGCCGCAGGCACAGCGGTTGGTGCTGGCCGAGCTCTCCGGGGTGGCCCGCCGCTACGGCAACGGCACGGACAGAGACGCCCCCCGCGACCAGGCGGTGGCCGCGGTATGCGACGTGACCACCGACCCGGAGCTGCTCGGCATCCAGGCGGGCGTGGCGATGGCGGACCCGCACGGCATCAGCGGGCCGACTGTCGAGCTGCTGCGCGCCGCCGGCGCCGACATGGACGTGGCCGCGCAGCACGCCGCCGAGGTACGGGCACGGCTGGAATCGCAGGGCACCCGCTACGACCACGAGTAGGACGCCGGGTCAGAGCTCGGCGGTACGCGCCCGCGCCGACGGCGGGACTGGATCCGCAGGGATCGGCTCCACACCGGCTCGGGTCAGCTGGTAGGCGTACCCGCCGGCGATCCGCCGCCAGTAGTCCCGGTCCGTCTCGGCCGACGCCGCCCGCTCGTCGGCCTTGTCGCGGGCGCGGGCGAGGTCCTGCACCGACTCCCGCTCGTGCGCCCGGGCGCCCTGCCGCAGCGAGCCGATGCCGGAGAACAGGGCCTGAATGAACGCGAGGCCACCACCGCCGAGCAGCGCCCCGATCACGGCGGTGATCACGTCGGAGGATTTCACGGGCGCTCCTACTGCAAGTTGTGTGCCTGACGGGTGGCCTCCCGCCGTACCGCCGCTACGTCCCGCCACCGCCCGTAGAGCAGCAGGCCGAACGCGGCCAGGGCCAGGCTGGCGACGACCGAGGCCGGCGCCAGCAAGGACGCGAGGATGACGGCGTACACGCCGAACGCGGCCCACAGCAGCGGCAGGCCGACGTGCTCGCCGATCCACCGGTCCGTCGCGGCCCCGTACGCGGACAGCAGCCCACCCAGCACCAGGAAGCCGGCCCAGAGGTACACCAGCGGTCCGGTGGCGTCCACCACGCTGGGCGTGGGTACGGCGGCCGCGCCGACACCGGCGGCGGTCATCATGGCGTAGCCGGCGAGCCGGGACCAGCGCCGCGGCTGGGACGGCACGGTCACCCCTGGGCGGACGTGCCGGCGGTGAGCACCTCGCCCATCCGGCGCAGCACCTCGTCGGCGGCCAGATACCCGGACTGGCCGGCGCGCACCAGCTCGGCCAGCTGGCCGAGCTGCTCGGCCAGCGTGGTCAGCTGGGCGGCGGCGGCCTGGTCGCGCTGCTTGTCGGACTCGCCGGTGGCGGCCACGGCCGCCTCGATCTTGGCGAGGTCGTCGGCGAGCTGCGCCGCGACCTGGTCGTCCAGCTTGCCCACCGCGTCCGTGAGGGCCTTGATCGCCTGGACGGCCCAGACCGGGTTGCCCGCCCCGCGCAGCCCTGTCCGGACGGTGGTGCGCCCGTAGGCCAGTGCCTCCACCCGCCCATCCATGTACTCGATCGCGTCGGCGTGCTTCTGTTCGAACAGGGCCATGTCGTCCTCTCCTCGGATGCGGGCCACCGGGTCGTAGCCGGCGGCGATGGTGCTGGTCTCGTAGCCGGTCAGGCCGGACAGGTGGATGTGCCCGCGGTCGCTGGACGACCAGCGGGCGTACGCGGGCTGCCACGACTCGTGCCAGCAGTCCCCGCCGTTGTCCCGCTCCGGCTCCCAGTTCATGTACTTGAGCCAGCGGATCCCGCCGGCGCCGGCCTTGCGGTCGGCGAGCAGCTGGGCGCCGAGCTGCTGAAGCGACGGCAGGCCGGAGCCGGCCGGCGGCGACATGATGTCGATCGCGTAGCCGACGCCGTAGTCGGCGGCGCCCGGGTAGCCGGTCGCCGAGTACGGGGTGTGGTCCTCGGGCGGGTCGTGCTCGAGGTGCGACCGATTGCCGATGTCGTAGACGGTGTATCCGTAGCCGCGCAGCCGGTCCCGCAGGTCCGTCGCCGGCGTCATGAGCCGGAACGGGCTGCCCCGGCGGATCCAGTCGAGTCGTCTCTGAGCGCCCACGTCGGCCGCCTCCTGTCCGATCAGCTCTCGTAGGGCCAGCTGCTCCGGCAGCCTGCTGGTCAGGTCACCATGGCCGCGGTGGAAGTGACACCACAGCTGGCAGCCGGCCGCCTTCGCTGCGGCGAACATCCGCCGGTACCAGGCCGCACACATCTCGCCGGTCGGGTCGAGGTCGACCGCGAAGCCGTTCTCCCGGGTGATGCGCAGGTGGTCGATCTCGGCGATGCCCCAGTCCTTGCCGACCGCCGCAGCGATCGCCGTCATGGGCGCGATCGCCGACGCCGGGTCCTCGTAGCTGCGTGGCCGGAACGGGTTCGGGGCGCCCGGCTCGTACTGGTACCAGTCGAAGAGCACCAGGTCCACGGCATCGGCCTCATGCTCCGGCCACCACGTCCGCCAGTTCCCGCCGCCGCGGATCCACTGGAGGGTGTAGCAGACGGCGAGCTGCAGCCGGCCGTCCCGGCGGGCCGGGTGGTCGCCGACCTGCTCCCGGGTGCGGGTCCAGCTCGCCCGGAACTGCGCCGGCGGCGGGTCGCCGCCCTCCTGCTGCTCCGGCTCGTGGTGGGGCACCAGGATCAGCTGCCCGGTCCGGCCGGTCGCCTCCCACGCGGTGACGAACGCGGCCGCGTCCACGCCCTGGTCCTTGTGCGACGCGATCACGTCCGCGCCGGCGGGCACCTGCGCGAGCGCCTGCCGAGGGTCCGTCCACGCCGACGCCGGCAGCCCGTCTCCCGGGCCGAAGAAGATCCGGACGGCCGACGTGAGCGGGTAGCGGGCCAGCATGTCCGCGACCGTCCGGCCACCGGGACACCAACCGATCCGCGTCATTGGACCTCCTGGTCGGTCTGATATTGGATAGAGGGCGGTGGGTGTTGCGTCGATGTCGTACGGTGGTCCACTGACGACAGGAGGAGCACATGCGCAAGATCGCGACGTTCGCTGCGGCGATGGCGCTCGGCGGCGGCCTCGCCGTCCTCGGTGGCGGCACCGCGGCGTACGCCCACCCGATGCGCTCGCACTGCTTCACGACCATGCCGGTCGTGCCGCGCGGCGCCCCCCAGCCGTCCGCCCCGAAGCACTGCGGCAAGAACACGCACCGCCAGTACGCCTGGCTGCGCTTCGGCCGCTGAACCCTCGCGCGGGGGTTGACTCCCCGTTGACCCTGCGCGAGCCGCACCCCCGGCCAACGGATGGGCAGGGGGTGCGAACGCACCCCCCGGCTTCGAACGAGCCGGGGGGTGCACCCTATCTACGCGCCTATCGGCGCCGGGTCTCAGCGCGGCCCAGCAGTGTGGCCAGCGAGCGGGCGGTGGATACCGCCCACGAGTCCAGCTCCAGTGTTGCCGCCGCCGAGCTGACCCGGTACTCGCTGGACACGATCCGGAAGACAGTCACACCGTCCCTGGCGGATGCGTTCAACGCGTCGACCCGGGGCAGGATCCCCCGCACCCGGATCAGGTAGCCGGGGCGGATCTCCCACGGCATCACCATCGCCCCCGCGTCCAGGTCCAAGATCGGCCGAACGACCGTGAGGCGGCCAGCGTTGCGTGGCGCCCCATGTTCGGCGAGGAACGCCTGGCCGTACTGGGTGGCCGCCGCGGCGCTGCCCACGTTGTCGCCCAGGTCCAGCGGCTTCGGCTCGCGGGTGAGGCCGGCGTTGGTCAGCTCCGGCACCGACTGGGTGACCCGCACGGAGCGGATCTGCCCGTTGGGCGTCCGGTACCGGACGGTGGCCGCATTGTAGAGGTCCGTCGCCGAGCCGGTGCTGGCGTACCCGTCGGTGACGTCGGCCTCGTACCGCACGCTGGCGGGCCAGGCCCGCCAGTTGAACCGGTGCTTGCCGGCAGGGTTGGACTCCAACGCCTCCCACAGGTAACCCGGCTCCAGCGCCATCAGGTCATCCAGCACCCCCGCCGGGTCGATGCCGTCCGGGTACGCCAGCTGGTCGATGCCGTAGCTGGTGGTGTCGATGCGGGCCCCAGCGCCGTCGTACTGGGGGAGCAGCCGGCCGAGCAGGTCGGCGACCACATCCGAGGCCAGCGCCGTCGCCCCGTAGCCGGACATCACGTCGCTGCCGGCCTTGTCGACCCGCGACCCCACCACGTACAGGTTGGACAGGCTCGTCCAGTAGTTGGAGCCGCTGGTGACCGGCGTCGCGTTGGTCTGCAGCAGCCGCAGCTCCGGGGCGGCGTGCTTGTCCATGCTGCCGACGCCGATCTGCTGCAGGATCGCCGCCGTCGAGGTGGTCCAGTTGTCGGACTCCAACACCGTGTCCGTGCCGGGGTAGTCGGCGCTGTGCCGGTTGACGTACTGCACCTTCAGCACCGTCGATGGGGCGCCCTCGACGTGGTCGGCGCCGACCCTGGCCACCCACTGGCCCGAGTCGCGCAGCCGGACGTACTGGGCGGCGATGCGGCTGTCGACGGGGATGCTCAGGCCGGAGTCCCAGGCCAGCTTCAGCGCGGCCACCGCCGCGTCCGTGCCAGGCGACCCGGCGGTCACATCACCCTTGGGCATGGTGGTCGCGGTCTCGGTCTGCACCCACGCCGACGACTCGATGCTGCGGTCGACGTAGATCAGCGGCACGTTGCGGTCCTTGGCGTGGGCGGCCGGGCCGACCGCGACCAGATCCCACACCTGGCCGTCCTGGCCGGCCGACCGGCCGGGATCCTCCAAACGGCCCTCACACACCGTCGCTCCGGTGCGGGCGTCGTAGACATACGCCTTGCCGTAGTAGGCGATCTCGTCAGGCATGTCCGTCAACGGCACGTCGAAGGACATGGCGATGGACGCGAACCCGCCCGGGGCCACCGACCGGATGGTCAGGTCACGCAACCGGCGGGTGATGTGCACATCCCCGCGGGAGGTAGACAGCCGGACCGTCAACGGCACAGGCAGACTCATCCGGCCACCTCAGCTCGACGCGGGACGCGCGTACAGATACCGCGGCCAGTACTCAATGGTCACCTGCGCGGTAGTGGCAGGCGAGACCGGGACGCCGGTCTGCACCGCGTAGAGACGATTCGTGACCCCCGGCGACGCCGCCGGCCACCCACCCACAAGTTTGCCCGAGATGGTCGGCCCGGCCCAGCCGCCGATGATCTCACCCGTCCCCCACAGCGCGTACAGGCTCTCCGTCGCGCCATCGACCACCACCTTCTCCCCGTTCGGCGTGGACACATAATCGGTGATGCTGAGGGGGCGGGTAACGAACGTGAGCCGGTCGTCGGCCGGCACGAACAGCAGGTAGTCCCAGTCGATCGTCGAAGTGCCGGAGATGCGCTCGGCCCAGATTGCGACGGTCTGATCGAGCACCGACAGGGCGGTTCCCGAGTAGCCGTCGGCGACCGGGTCCGTACCACCCGGATACGAGACCAGCCCCAGATCGAAGAAGGCGGAATTGATGGTCGCCGCCGATGCCGGCGCCCCGAACACCGAAGCCGTACCACCCTTCGGCCCCCATCCCAGCTTCGCGTTGATCGCACCGGTGCCGCTGCTACGCCGCACCAGCACGAACACCCGATACCGGCCGCGCACATCAACCCCCGGCGGAGGCCACGACGTGGACAGCCGCTGCGCCATAGCCGCGTTCGTCGCGAAGCTCGTCCGAGAGAAGTTGTTACCCGCCCCGGACATTGCCGCGTCGTTCGGCTGGGTGGACGTGTCGCTGCCCTGTGTCATCGACTCGCACTGCAATACGAACGGCGAGCTGCCCGGTGTGCCCCGCCGGCGGACCGCGAACATCCACGTCGTCGCGGTTCCCGAATACGGGATCGTGATCTTCAGTGGGGTCTCCACGTCCCCCTTGACGCCGGTGAGGTCGAGGTACATGCCGTTGGAGCCGGCGGCCGGGTTGTTGGTGACCGTGAACGGACCCAGCGTCTCCTTCAAGCCCAGGGCGAACGGCTCCGCCTCGATCTCCACATCGACGGTGCGCAGCAGGCCTGGCCCCGGAAATTCGGTCACCCGGTTCGCCATCGACCGGATGGTGCGGAAGAACACCGGATTGGTGGTGCCCTGCGGCCGCCACCTGAGCAGGTTGCTCTCCCGGTCCAACTCCCGGTGCAGCGCCTGCAACTGGGTCCACGCCGCGTCCAGCGACGCGGTTTGCAAGTCCAGGCGCAGCCGGATCGTCCGGTTGCCGTACGCCGCCGCGGCGAGCTGCTCGCCGTCAGCGAGCAGCGTCGACGCCCACGCCTGCCGCAGCTGCGGCGGCGAGAAGTCCGTGCCCTCGTACTGCACCGACCATGTGGCGTCGTCGTTGAGGTCCAGGCGCACCGTCGGCGACCCGCCGATCGCATCCACGAATTGGAGCAGGTCCGGCACAGCTCACCCCGTCCGTGAGTAGATGTCCGCGGTGCGACCCGCGTCGATGCGCACGATCGGCAGAGCTGCGAGCGCCCGGCGGACCTCGGCACCGATCTGGGCGGCCAGCGCGGCGTCACCGCCGCCCGCCCGGGCACCGCCGGATCGGCTGGCCGCGGCAGTCGCCGGCAGAGCGGTCCGCCCACCACGCACCGCGGCGCGCAGCTGCTCGAACCCGGCTGGGCCGCCGAGCGCGTCCACCTCTTTGGCCGTCAGGACACCCTCGCCCGGGGCGAGCATTCGCGGCTCGGAGTCGACGCCCTTCGGGCCGGGCCCGAGGACCATGCCGCCGGAGCTAAGCCCCTTGAGTAGCGTCCCCTGCCCAATGTGGTGCTCACCCTGGGCGGAGCCGTGCGTCTCATACTTGGTGACGACATTGATCTTGACGGTTCGGGTGATGTTGGGGATGCCGAACAGCGAGTCGGCCAGTGCCTGCGCCTTCCCCGCCTCCATGTGCATCGCGGCGGCGGCCTTCAGGAACGCCGTGCGCCCGGCCAGGGTGACCGCGTTCGCCTGCTCCTGGTCGCCCGTCGCCTTGAGGGTCGCTGCCGATTTCCGCTGGGTGGCCTTGAAGATCCCGTCGAGGGCTTCCTGGTTGGCGCGGCCCTTCGCGGTGCCGTCGCTCAACGCGTGACCGTTGCGCTTCACGGACTCCGTGGCATTGTCGACGGCCTCTTCGAAGCCGCGGTTTGCCTCACGCAGGCCGACGGTCTCGTTGGCGAAGCCGTCGAGGATGTCCTTCAGCGACCGGACACCTTCGATGGCGGGTTGCACTGCCGGCCCCGTGCGACCCAGCGCGTTGTTGACCTCGTCAATCTTGCCCCGGTAGGTGCCGGAGGCGTCCGCGGCGGCGATCTCGGCGTCCGTCTTCCCGGCGAGCTTGAGCGTGGCGAAGTCGGCCACAGTAGCCGTGCCGAGCGTGGCCTGGCGGTACGCCTCGGCTTCCTTGCTGCCCTTCTTGAACCCGTCCGCCGTCAGGTCGAGCTGACCGCCGAGGCGGTGGAAGATGTCCGCGAAACCGCTGCTGTCCTCCATCCAGTAACGACCCTTGTCGATCGCTACGTCTACTTCGTTGCCCCACCCCTTGACGGCCGCGCCCGCGTGGATGATCACCCCGGCGGTCTCAATGAACTTGCTCACGGATGCGGTGAGATCATCGATCGCGGACGCGCCTTCGTCCGCGTCACCGGAAAGCTTGGTGAAGAAATCACCGGCGGACTGCCCGATAGCGTCGAAGCTGCGACCGAAGGCGGCCACCACCGGCTCCGACTTATCTACCGCGTCCGCCACGCCATGGATGAACTTCTTGCCACCGGACACCATGCCGTCCACGAGCGGGTCCACGAGCCGTGAGGATTCAAAGATCCGGCTGATGTCCGACCCGGCGTCCATCCACCCGGCGCGGACCTTGTCGATGCCGGACAACATCACCGGCACGAAGCCGGCCGCACGCTGCTCCAGATCGGCAAGGATGAACTCACCGAGATCCGCGCCGGCAGCCTTCACCCGGGGATCGCGCGCCGCGAGGATGGCACCGCCGACGATGCCGCCGATGCCGGCACCACCGACCACCGCGCCGGACAGTCCGGCCAGCAGGGTGGGAGCCATCGCGACACCCAGCGCGGCGCCAGCCGCCCCGGCTCCCTCGAGCGGCATCGACGCCATCACCGGCCCGAGGCGGGCCCCGAACCGGGCCGCGAAGCCGTGCGCCGCCTCGTCGCCCAGCCTGTCGACGTCGAGCAGATCCTTCGCTTTGGTCAGCTTCCGCAGCTCCGACTGCTGCTTGCGGAGATCCTTGAACAGGTCCTTGTTGCCGGTCCGGTCGATCTCGGAGGCCAGCCGGCGGACGTTGCCCTCAACCTGCTCGATCTCGTGCGCCAGCCCGCGGTACTGGCCGGCTGCGTCGTCGGTCTTGTCCCCGGACGCCTTGACCTTGTCGCCCAGCTTCTCGGTCTCGTCGCCGGCCTTCGCCGACGCCTTGCCGAGGTCATCGACCTGATCGGCGGCCTTCTCCGCCGCGTCCCCAACCTGCTTGAACGCCTTGCTGCCGCCGGCGTCACGGCCGACGACATCGAACTCGACCCGCTCCTTTGCCACCGCGTCACCCCCGATCAGACTTGGCCCATTCCAGGGGGCCCCGGTTGGACTCCCACCACAGCAGGTGGGCGCGGATCTGCCGCACCGTCAGGCGGCGCAGCTCCGCCGGAGGCACCCGCGCCTCGAACGTGAACCACGGCTCCACGGTGCCCAGAAACCCGCCGACGGTCAGCCCTCGGAGGAACCCCCCGAGGGGCCAGCCGGGGGGCCGGCCTCGGCCTCCTCGTGGACGAACTCGGCGCGCAGCAGCCGCGGCTGGAAGTCCTCGAACGTGACCTTCTGGCCGGCCTGCCGCACCGCCAGGTACGCGACCACCTGCCGCACGATCGCCTGCTTGCTCAGTGGCGCCTCGAACAGCGGCGTGACCGACGCGATCGCCAGGTCCATCTCGCGTTCCAGCTCGTAGAGCTCCGCGAACGGCAGGTCCTTGAGCTTCTCGGTGTCGAACACCAGCTGCTCGGGCAGCGGGTCGCCGTCGCCGTACCGCTTGCGGTCCTCGTCGTCGAGGCGCACCCGGATGGTCGTCATACTCACGCTCCCGTGATCTTGTCGAGGACCCGGTCCACCGCCGCCTCGATCTGCTTACGTACCGCCGGCTGCCTGGCCAGCATCGGCTTGGACACCCACCCGGCCCGCACGTTCTGGTTCACCCACGGGTTCACCCGCGACGTCGCCTTGTGCACGGCGTGGCGTTTCAGTGCCCGCGTCCGGCCGAACACCGGGTGGCGCAGGTCCCCGTCCTCCAGGGCGCCGACCTGCCGAGCGTGCCCGCCCTTCCCCTTCGCCGTCACCGAGATCCGCACCGTCACCTGGTCGCCGGTCAAGGTCGACGAGGTGGTCATGCGCAGCGACGGCACCAGCTCGCCCGCGTACCGATCCGGCAGATACGCGTGCGCCTCGCTCTTGACGGCGTCCTTCAGCTCCGGCACCGCGTCGAGGATCCCCTTGCGCAGCTCCCGCGTCAGGTCCTTGCGGTCCGCCGCGGTGCGTAGCCGGCGGGCGACCACCCGGAACCGGTCGGCGCCGCGCACCTCCACCGCCATGACCTAGAGGGCCAGATCGGTCGAGATGTACTCGACGCTCACGGCTGCGTTGGTCCCGTCGAACTGGCCGGCGAACGGGAAGGAGCCCTTGACCACGTCCGGGCCGTCCACGGTCGGCGTGTCCCCATCGAAGAAGATCATCGGGATTTTGACGCGGAACGTCTCGAAGTACGTCGACGCGATCAGCGGGCCCACGAACTCCCACACCAGCGCCGTCGGCGCGTCGGAGGCGAACCGGTCCGCGAAGACGGTCTTGTCGAGGTAGTCCGCCTCGATCGTGCCGCTGATCTTCGCCCAGTCGTTGATGACGCCCTGCGACCGCAGGCCCTGGTTTCCCATGTACGGGCCGCCGTCGTGCCGGGACCGGTCGATGGTCACGCTGACCTTCCGCACCCCGTCGACGGTCGCCTCAGAGCTGAACGTGCCCAGCTTCAGCGCCGCCTGGCCGAAGTGGAACTCGTTGCACGTCGGGTACGACGGGGCGGCGAGGGTCTGCGCCTCCGACAGGTCCCGGCCCACCACCGACCACGACGCCGCCAGCCCCCCGCCCTTCTCGCACGACAGCTCCAGCGAGGTGACCTGCGCGCCGAGCATCGTGTACGGGCGGGCCGTGCCGCCGAGGTCCGGCACCGCGGCCTGCATGGTGTAGAACTTGCCGAACGGGTCCGCCAGCGCGTGCGTCTGCAGATACGCCGCGGTCGCGCCCTGCTGCACCGGCGCGACCGTCCCGCCGAGCAGACCGTTCAGCAGCAGGCCCATGCCCTTGCTGTAGACGGCGCCCTCGATGGTGCCCGACGCGCCCTTCGTGGTGACGTACCGCCGGCCGCCCGGCTGCACCATCCGGCCGGCGGCCATGCCGCCACCCTGGTAGGTCTGCTTCTGCTTCTGCAGCTTCGCGGTCCCCTCGACGAACCGCGTCGGCGCCACATAGGTGCCGTACGTCGATTCGGCCACCATGCCGAAGGAGTGGCCCAGCCCAGATCCGATTCCCACGATCAGGACTCCTTACCGGTCGCGGCGGGCGTCTCGCCCTGCGGCTGCTGCTCATCGGCCTGGTCCTGCTCCTTGCGGAGCGCGTCGACCAGCGCCTTGGTCTCCTTGTCCTGGCCCGGCTGCCAGCCGGCCTCCAGGTAGTTCACGAGGTCCCCGTCAGGCACCTCGACGGTCTCGCCCGGCTCGACGATCCGGCCGATCCACGGCACGAACCGCTCTTCGCCGAACGGCTGCTTTACCCTCGCCACAACGCCCCTCCTAGAACCGGTTCTCGCAGCGGACCACGAACTTGATTGAGCAGATCCGGCCCTTGCCGGCTTCCTCCGGCGTGGCGGTCTGCTCCATGCGCATACGCGTGACGAGCCCGGCACCGGAATGCAGCGCCCCGCCGAGCGTCCGGTCGGCGCGCACGGCCGTGACGAACGCGTTGTAGATCGCGAACGCCTGATCGCGGGCCGCCTTCGTGGCCTCTTCGCCGCCGCCCACGAGGACGCCGATCTCGCACGGGACCTCGTAGAACTCCCGCTCCATCTGCGCACCGAGCTGGCCGTGCACCACCTCGTTGGGGGTGTCGCCGTCGTCGTACGGGATGATGCCGACCGCGAACGCCGTAGCGCCGGCGCCGGCGGGAAAACCGTCGGAGACGACGAGCGCCTCCGCCAGCGGCTGTGGCAGGCCGGTCAGCGCCCGGGCGGTGGCCACCAGGTAGTCGACGGCGGCGGGAATGCTGGAGGTGGCCATCAGGCGAATCCGTCCAACTGATCGTTCGGGGTCAGCATCTGCATCACCCGGTTGGGCACCAGGAAGCCCAGGATGACCTCCGGCGCGGCGGCGCCGTCGGCATCGAACACGCTGCTGTTGCCGCCCTGCTGCGGCCGGAAGTTGAAGGCCACCAGCTCCTTCGCGGCCTGCTTGATGCTCGCCGGCGTCGACGCCCGCCCCGCCTGGTAGACGACCGTGACCGCGCACCGGCCACCGGACCAGCGGCCCGACGACCGGTACAGCACTCCCGCCGCCAGCGACGGCTTGTACCCGTCCACGCCCACCGCAGAGCCGTCTTCCGTTACCGACGTCACCGACAGCACCGGCCGACGGCGGAGCACCAGCGCCTCCACCCCGCCGTCGTGGACCTCCGTGATCGACCGGGGCACGACCGGGCCGGTCACGTGCTCGATCACGTCGGTGACCGACTCGATAAACCCGAGCAGCTCGTCATCCTGCGTGGTGTTCGTCAGCTCGATGTTGAGGTGCTTCTTCACCTCATCGACCGTCACGATGTCGGTCACGGTCACGGCCCACCTCCAGCGGTTCGGGTCCAGACAGGTTCGTTGCCGGCGCGCGCCGTCAGGTGGTCTGCTGCGGCGGGTTCTGCCGGCCCTGCGGGGCCTTCAGGGCTTCGCCCTTGGAGTTGTAGCCGCGCAGCTTGAGCTGCTCGTCCACCTGGGCGACGCGGTCGGTGAACCGCTTCTTGGCCGCGTCGTCGCCGGCGGCGTCCGCCCGGCGGGCGAGGCCGGCGCGCTCGTGCACCAGCGCCTCCGCGGTGCCGGCCGGGTTCGGGTCGTTGATCTTCTTGTCGCTGCTCATCGCGACGTCCTTCCGCTCGGATCGGTGTCGGGTGCCGCTGGCCGCGGCAGTTGCTCGGGTTGACGTAGGCGGGTTGCCGTCGATCGGTCCGGCAGGCATCCGACCGTTGACCGGCCGGATGCCTGCCGGGTGGATCAGACGCCGGTGAACGTCGGCGTGATCAGGCCGGTGCCCGAGATCTTGCGGGCGTGCGGGTACCGCGAGTGGGTGTAGGCGAAGTAGCCGTAGACCACCAGCAGCACGCCGAGGCTGGCCGCCTTGGCCTGCTCCGCGCGGATGTACATCGGCGCGTTGGGGTCCTCCCACAGGTGGAACTCGTTGCGGTCACCGAGGTAGATCTCGTCCTCGTTGGTGCCGGCGCCGAGGTTCGTCGCGATGTTGTTGTCGACGATGACCGGGGTGCCGTTGGGCAGGATGCCGCGCACGCCGCGGCCGTACGCCTCCGCGTAGTTCGCGCCGAGGGTCTGCGCCACCACGCCGGGCTGGGTGATGAGCGGGTAGGTGTTGCCCATCGCGTTCTGCATCCAGTACCAGCGCCGGGAATGCATGACCGCGAGGTTGTCCCCGGACGCCTGGTCGAGCAGCGCCGCCTCCACCCCGGACAGGCCCTCGATCACCTTCGGGTACAGCTCGGCGGTGGTCGGGGTCGCGTCGGTGTAGGTCACCGCGGTGGCGGCCGCCGACAGGCCGGTGCTGGCCTGGTTGATCAGGGTGCCGTCCAGGTTGGTGGCGTAGCGGCGGAACAGGTCGTCGATGACGATCGGCTCCGTGCCCGCGCCCCGCTCGATCGACTGCCGGGACATGGTCTGCTGGCCGGCCGCGGTCTGCACCGGGATGGTCAGCAGGGTGTCGTCCATGTCGGTCTCGGACACGTTGGTGTTCTCGGAAGCCTGACTCGCCACGCTCGAGGACGTGGTGATCCGAGAGATGTTGACCGTCATGCCCTGCGCCGGCAGTTCGTGCCCGCGGATGGCGTCGGCGAATGGCCGGTTCGCCGCCACCGCCGGGGCGTACATGTCGGTCAGGTACTGCGGCACCACCAGGCCGGAGAACGCACCGGTGCCGACCGCGCGCAGCTGGTCACCGCGGATGGTGCGCTCTTCCTGCATGTGCCGGGACAGCCGGTCGCGGGCCTCGTAGTCGCCGAGGAACGCCGCGGCGACGTCACGCTCGAATGCTCCGCCGCGCGGATCCTGGTCCTGCCGGTAGGTGCGCTCCTCAGCACCGACCCGGGCAACCCGGTCGTACGCCGGCGCTCGGGTGCCGGTCGGCTCGGTGCGGGCCGACAGGGCCGCGATCTCCTCTTCGCGGCGCTGCTCCTCCAGCAGCTCGTCCAGCGACTTCTGGGCGCGGGTGACCTCGGCGTCGGCGGTGTCACGCGCCTGCCGGCGCTCGGTGACGGCGTCCTCGGTGAGGTTCGGGTCCGACCGCAGGGCCGTCAGCTGGTCCTGCGCGGCCTGGCGGGTGGCGATCGCGGTACGCAGCGTCTCCTGCGCCCGGGCGATCAGCTCGGCAAGAGTCATCGCTCTTCTCCGTTTCGGTGAGGTGATCGGTGGACGCCCGTCCAGGTCAGACGGCTACCCGAGGCCGCGGCGCCGGGTGGACTCGTGCGAGGCAGAGCAGGGCGGAATGCCCCGTGCGGGTGCGCGGGGTGGTCAGTGGTGGTCTCTCAGGCGCCGGCGATGGCCAGCTCGAGCAGCGCACGGGCGCGCGACGCGTCCGAGCGGGCGTGGCGCAGTCCGGCGTCGGTGGCGGGGTTGGCGCCGTACCCGACGATCGCGGTGTCGCCGCGGTGGATGTCGACCTGGTCGATGCGGAACTGGGTCCAGTCCGGCGACCAGGTGCCGCTCTCGATGCGGAAGGCGAAGGACATCTCGTCGACCAGGCGGGCGCGCAGCTTCGGGGCGATGTACGCCACGTCGACGTCGGTCGGGTCCAGCCGGGCGACCACCAGCAGGCCGGTGTCGTCCATGGCCAGGTCCAGGGTGCCGGTGGTCGTGCGGGCGATGCGGCGCAGCTGGTCGTGGCCGAGCACCAGCGGTACGTCCAGGTCGGCGCGGGCGAGGGTGTCATCGAACGCCGTGGCGGAGATGACCTCGGTGTAGGGGCCGTACCAGTCCCACATCTCGTAGGCCCGCTCGGTCACCGAGGCGTGCCCGGTGAACTCCAGCATCCCGCCGTCGCCGGCGGCGTCGCGCAGCTGCGGTTCCACCAGCTGCGCCCGGACTACGGCCCGGGCGCCCTGGTGCTCGGCCGAGCGGCGCTGCGACGGGCGGTCGGCGCGCTGGCGGACGTGCTGGGCGCGCTCCGCCGCCGCGGCGGCGACGTCCCGGGTGGTGGTGGTCATGCTTTCGCCTCCGTCGGCTGTGTGCGGGGTACGCCGTACACCCGATCGAACTCGGCCAGGTCCGCATCGGTCAGCGGCGGCAGGTCGTCCAGTGCCCGGGCCTCGGTGGGCGTGAGGACCCTCGAGTCCAGCCGGGTCTTGATGGTGCGCGACCGGGTCTCCGGGTCCATCGCCAGCAGCTTGCCCCGGTTGAGCTTCACGTACCGGGGCCGCGGGGTGAGCTTGCCGAGCGCGGTCTCCCGGCGGGTCACCGGCGGGTCCAGGTTCATGATGAGGAACTGCAGGTTCCGCTGGGTGATCGTCCCGTACGTGATCGACCCGGTGGCCACCGCGGCGTCGATCAGGTCCGCCGGGCAGCCGAAGTACCGCGAGATGTCCGTCAGCCCGAACTGGCGGGACTCGATGAACGCGGTCTGCGCGGCCACCGCCTGGATCGGCTTGTACTCCCAATCCTTGCCGTGCACGAAGACGTCGCCGGCGGACACCGTGGCCCGGAACCGCTCTTTGATAGCGGCGGATTCCTTTGGCGGCACCACCTTCTCGACGTTCTTCAGCTCCCCCGCCGGGATCGCGGACCCGCCGAACCAATCCAGCGCGAACTGCTGCGCGGACAGCGACTCTTCGATCGCGCCGGCGCCGTAGGCCACCGGCGACAGCCCGAGCGGCAGACCGGCCAGGGTGAACTGCTTCTCGTGCCAGATGTCCGCCAGCCGGTCGCCCTTGTACACCTCGCCGCCGATGCGGATCTCGGTGATCTGCGAGCCCTTGGCCCGGACCACGACGTCGGCGAGCGACACCAGCTCGATGCGCCCCGGCAGGCCGCGGCCGTCCGGGCCCACGACGCCGGTTCGGTCGGTGATCACGCCGAAGACGTTGCCGGCCCGGTCCAGGTCGACCTGGCTGGAGTACAGCCACTCCGGCATGTCCACCCGTTCGCCGCCCGGGTTCACCAGCACGGGCGGCTTGGGCACCTCCACCTGTACGCCCTGGACCCGGCGGTACACGTCGACTGGCATGGTCGAGACCATGTCGGCCCGCAGCCGCAGGCACGCCCAGACCGCCGAGTGGCGCATGGCACTGTCGTTGGTGACGTGGACGTGGCCCGGCTTGCGAGCTGGCCGCGACGGGATGTCCCCGTCGGGGCCGGTGATCGTGGCCTCCCGCCGGCGGAACAGGCTCACGGCTGCTCACCCCGCCGTCGGGTTCGGTTCCGGGCGGTGTGCGCGGCGTCGGCCAGCTGCGACCCTCCGAGCACGACCACGCCGGCGAGCAGCAGCGCCACCCAGCCGATGAACGGGAACACCGCCGCGGCGGCGCCGGCCGCGAGCAGCAGCAGCCCGAGCACGTCCAGCAGGTCGGTCAGCAGCTTGATCGGCATGGTCACCTCCCGTCACCCGATGGAATCCAGCAGGTCGTAGTCCTGGCCCAGGTCCTTGTACCGCTCGTAGGCGGCCAGGGCGATCGCGTCGGTCACCAGCGGGCTGATGTCCGCGCCGCCGGACGGCTTGCGGCCGAAGCCCCACGCCCCGTCGCCCAGCGGCCGGGTCCGGGCGCCGGCGAGCGCCGCCTTCGTCCGCGGCTCGCCAGGCTGCGACAGCGTGCCCTGCTTGACGGCGTCGGCCCACGACGCGCACGCCGCGCCGTAGTCGGTTGTCGACAGGATCCACAGCCCGCTGCGGTGCGGCACCGCGCCCATCGGCTTGATGCCGATGTCCCGCAGCGGGGTCTTCAGGGTCGCCGCCGGCGAGCGTTCGTCGATCGCCCACGCGACCGGGTTGTGCCGCTCCTTGAGCTCCCGCACCCGGCCGACGATCCAGTCGGTGCCCTCTCCGTGGGCGACCAGCTCGGTGCGCCGGATCCCGTCCGGCCGGACGCCCGCCACCGAGATCGACGCATGGTCGCGCATGGGCGTGATGTCGATGGCGAAGGCGACCACGTCCCCGGGGCCGCCCTTCGCGTCGGCGAGCAGGTCCCATGCCTCCACCGACGGCAGGTTCGGGTCGGCCGCCACGTCGTCGTCGTCGCGCGTCCAGTTCATGAAGGCGCGCAGCCACTCCGCCAGCTTCGCCGGCTTCTCCTGCGCGGCCTCCAACTCGGCCCGCATCGTCGCCGGGGTGACCGTGTGCCGCCACTCGCTGGAGCATCGGCACAGCCCGTCGACGGGTTCCGGGCACAGCGCCGGCATGCACGACAGCCACACCCGTGGGTCGGTGTAGTCCGCGCCCGGCTCGCCCTCCCACTCGAAGTAGGCGGTGCCGGACGGCTCTCCCGACTCGACGATCGCCCGGCCGCGCTCAGTTTCGTCGTTGAGCGGCACCGACTTGGACGTGCCGGCGGTGGAGTACCACCACATCTGCGCGTCCGGGACGGTGATCATCGCCGGGGTCCAGGCGGCCTCGATGCGGTAGTCGACCTGGGCGAAGTATTCGTCGGCCTTGCCCAGGTGCAGGGTCTTGCCGTGCCCGGCCTTCTCCGTGTTGGCCTGCAGGCTGTGGATGGAGCGGGTCTTCTTCCAGATGAACGCCTCGCGGGCGTTGGCCTTGCGGATGTGCACCAGGGGCGCGAGCCGCGAGCCCTCGATCAGCGGGATCTGGTCGTCTTCCCACTTCTCCCGGGCCGCGGTGCCGTTCTGCGCCGCGTAGAGGATCCGCTGGCGCTGCCACGCCATGCCGCGGTGACAGGCCACCGGCAGGATCAGCGACGTCTTGCCCGACTGGCGCGGCACGCGCACACCCAGCTTGCGGTAGACGAACAGCCCGGTCCGGCGGTCGATCTCCAGGCCGGTGTCCGCGGTGTAGCGCTGCCACGGCATGAGCGGCGTGCCGAGCGCCCGGGCGATCTTCGCGACCTTCCCACCGTAGGTCGGGTTGTCGAAGTTCCGCAGGGTCGCGTAGCGGGGCGGGCAGGTCAGGCCGTACCGGGCGTAGATCTCCGCCCGGTCCCGTTCACTCGGGGGCATCGAGGTCGCCGAACTCGTCCTCATCGTCGTCGTCCGGCTCGTCCCGCCGGCGAGCGGCGGTCAGCTGCTCCACCGTGGCGCGCAGCTCCCGGGTGAGCAGGTGCAGCCGGGCGGCGGCCTCACCGGTCGCGCCGTCGATCGCCCCGGCCAGCCGCAGCGCCGTGGCCACCAGCGTCGGCTCCAGCTCGCCGAGCTCGCCGAGCTTGTCCACGTCCTCGCGGACCACCCGGGTCATCTCGCCCACACCGGCTGCGCACGTCGGGCACGCGGCCGGTCGGCCCGCCTGGCCGACGAAGAGCACCGCCTGGTCGCCGAGCAGCTCCATCGGCGTGACCTCGAGCCCGGCCGCCAGCGCGGCCAGCTCGTCCAGCGTGAAGTAGCGGGTGCGCTGCCCGTCCCGGCCGGGCCGGCCGGTCTCCAGGAACCGGATCACCGTGCCGGTCAGGCCGGCCGGCGCCCCGGCCTCGGACGCCGCGGCCGCCAGGTCCTCCCGGGACATGCCGGCCCGCTCGCGCAGATCACGGATCCGCTGGCCGATCACGTCGCTGATCAGCGACGCGATCCCACTGGTCTGATCTTGCGTCATATCGACCATTTCCGCAGGTCAGAGCCCCTTCGGGGAGAAAAAAAGGGAGCTGAAGGCGTGGGGTCTCCCGGGGCCCGATCCTAAAAAGATCGACACCTGTTTCCGCAGGTCAGAGGCCTGCGGCCTCTGCTTGACCGATCACCATCGACGCGATGTGATCAGCGGCGTCTGTGGCACTGGCTTGGCCCTCGCACCCTTGCGTTGGTTGCAGTTCTGGTTGCAGGTCGGGCAGGGGTTGGGCGTCTTGCCTCCGCTGCCATGAGCGGGACGCAGGTACCTCGGGTTGCCTGGGTCCAAGCCGAGGCGCACCAGCGTCTTGCGAGGCGGGGTGTGGTCGACCTGCAGGGCGCCCGGGTGCAGGCAAATGTGGCAGATCCCGTGGTGGTCCTGCAGCACCTGCTGCCGGATCCGCCGCCACGGCCGGCCCTTGCGCCCCGCCGTACGCGCTGCCACTCTGCCTCGCCTCTCGGCGCTGCTACCTCCAGCGACGGCAGCCATTCGGGCCTGGCCCATGGCTGTAGTGGTGTGGAGTGCGGCTGCGCCAGTAGTGGTAGGTCCGCCCCCGGCAGGTGATGTTGTGGCGGTGGAGGACCAGGCAACGGAAACGACCGATGATCCCCTCTGGCGCTTCGCGGAGTCGCACGCGTCAGTAGTCGAGCTTGTAGCGCACCGCTTCACCTCCGTGTACGACGAACGCCCCGGCACGGGGGGCCGGGGCGTTCGCCTGCCAGGGCTGGTGCCCTGGCTCCTGTGTGCAAACGGTAGATCGTGGTGCAGGCATACTCCTGCACCGCGATCATGCACCGGAATCGGACATCTTGGCAAGCTGGGCTCGCCGGATAAGTCGGCGGGCGATCCGATCAATGACCCAGAAGGCAGAGAGCGGCACGCCGAAGGCGACAGCTGCGCCCACCAGGTCGGACCAGTCGAGCAGCCGAGCCAGGGTGACCGCGGCGATACCCAGAGCCCACCCGGCACAGAAGCTCCACCGGGCGAACACCGACAGGCGATCTGCGTTCACGCTCGCTCCTCAGGTCGTCGCTCGTCGTGGTAGCGCGGGGCCGGTCGGGGACTCGCCGCCACTCGATGAACACGCCGCCGTCTGACTCCACCTCGTCGGCCCACCACAGCCGCCCGCACTCCGGGCACGTCCACTCGTCGCCGGGCAGGCCGGTGTCGGGGGTGTCGCAGACGTGCGGCTTGGGCAGCGCCTGGCGCTCCTGCTGCGCGTACCGAGCTTCGCCATGGCGAATGATCACGTCCTCCTGCCACGGCATCAGCGGGAAGTCCAGGGCGCGCGCCATGTCGATGATCCGGAACGAGGTCACGATCTCGTTGTGCGGCTCATCCATGGTTCGATCCTTCCTCAGCCGACCAGGCACCGCCACGACCGGCGTACCCGGACCGGACCCGCTCGGCCTGCACCGCCCGGCTGTTGGTCTGGGCCTCGATGTGCTTGGCCAGCATCCGGATGCTGCCGTCGCGGTCGTCCCAGATCGACTGGCACCCGGTGCAGTACGCCGCACGCCGGGCGACGTCGACGCGCAGCGTGTGCCGCCGTCCGCACGTCACCACCGGGCACGACGCCCGCGGCTGGTATGGGGCGGTGACCCAACCGATGAGCGCCTGCGCCCGCACGTGCCACCCGCGCATTGCCCCGGCCAACGCCTCGGTCACGTCGTCGTCGAGGACTCGCGGCTCGCCGGCGGCCGCGGCCAGCTGCAGGACGTGACCCTGCACCGTGTCCCGGGCCGCCAGCTCCAGGTTCCACGTCCACCGGGCGGCGTCGGTGCTGATCGTGCTGTGCAGCGCCAGGGCCTCCCAGGTGCCCGGGGGACGGGACTGCGGCACCGGCCGGGCACCGTGGACGTCGTCGGTGGACGTCACTCCATATGCGGCGACCTCGGCCAGCTGGACCAGCAGCCCGTCCTGCTTGGTCCGGTGAACGCCGGTCAGCTTGGTCCGGCCGCCTCGGGTCTTCGAGTAGGCGGGGGTCTGCGTCCAGTAGGACTCGGCCAGCTCGCGGGCGTACCCGGCAATCTCGGCGACCACCAGGTGCCGGGTCACGGCGCCCCGCCGAATCCGGCCGGACGGCGGCCGTCGGCCCACCGCTGGGCGGTGCGCTGGTGGACCTGCTCGGCGGTGGTGGTGACCTCGTCGAGCGGGGCGTGGGACTTGATGGTGACCGTGATGCCGGGGCTGGTGATGGTCACCTCCGTGGGGTTGGTCTTGTCCTGGTCGTCGGGGGGGTCAGCCATGGTGGTCCTTGGGTTGCGGTGGAGTGGGCGGGGGCGAGCTGCGACCGCGGCGGCCTCTTCGTCCTCGCTTGCGGTTCGTCGGGGTGGGGGTGGGAGCGCCCGACCCGTCCCGACCCGACCCGGCCTTTCCAGATCCTGGAGGCTTGGGTTCTGCCGGATCGGCCGATGATCGGCCGACCGCGCGGTGTTGATCTTGTGTGGGGCGCGGGGTGGGGCCGGTGGTCCCGTCGCGCTGGGCGCGGTGTCCCTGGGTGGGGGTCGCGCGGGTGGTGGCGGCGCGGTGTCCCTCGGCGGGGGTCGCGCTCGGGTGCGGGGTCCGGCTGGTGGCCGGGTCGCGGCGGGTGGGCGTGGTCCGGCCGGGTGCCGGGTCGCCGGTGGCGTGGTCCGGCCGGGTGCCGGGTCGCCGGGTGGGCGGTGCGAGTGCGGGGGCCGGCTGGTCGCCGGGTCGCGGGTCGTCGATGCGGGGGCCGTCGGGCAGGCCGGCGGGTCGCGGGTTGGTGCTCAGCGGCACCTGGTAGCCGTGCTTGGCCAGGTGCTCCACGCTGAGCTCGCCGTAGTACGGCTTGGCGGGGGCGGGGAGCAGGTGCCACCGCTCGGGGTGCGGGTCCTTGCCGCGCCGCCCGTTGCACTGGTTGCAGGCGACGACCAGGTCGTCGGGGCCTTGGGCGCCGCGGCCGGGGTTGCGGTGGTCGTAGGTGCCGGCCAGGCCGCCCTTGCGGGCGTCCCAGTTGACGACGCGGCCGCAGTAGCGGCAGCCGTCGCCGTCGCGCATCCGGACCGGGATGGTCAGCGCGGGGTTGCCGTTGTCGTTCTTCCGCTGCCGCTCCCAGGCGACCTCCGCTTTGAGCCGGATGTGGAACAGGTGTTCGGAGTCGTCGGCGAGCAGCCAGCCACCGTCGACCCGGGTCCAGATCCCGGCCCGCTCCACCCACTGGGCGAGCCGCTGCCACTGGGGACCGCCGTAGAGGGCCACGGTGGCGTCGGGCACCACGTAGTCGGTCTCCTGGGCGGCGGAGTAGGTGGCGCACAGCCAGGCCAGGCCGGCGATGGCGGGCAGGCGCAGGTCCCACCCGTCCACGTCGTCGTCCGGGCCGCGCTGCCACGCCAGCGGGGCCAGCACGCGCGGGTTCATCCCGCTCGTGTCGCTGGACTTCAGCCAGGTCAACCGGCTACCGCCTTAGTGATCAACATCGATGGTTCTCCCGGTAGCACTCGGCGCGGCCACCAGGTCGGTGGCCGCGCCGAGCGTTGAGCGAAGGGCGGAGCGGCGGGCGGGCCGCCGTTACCCGGCCGGTGGATCCGGCGGCGGGGACAGCTCGGCCAGCCGACTGCGCCAGCCGTTGACCGTCTCGGTCCAGACCCAGCCCGTCCTTGTGGCCGGCCGGCCGGGGTGCCCGTGCTGGGTGAACTCGCGCAGGATCTCGCCGGCGAGCGCCGCCACGGCGTCCCGCTGCTCGGCCAGCCGCGCCACGTCGCCGGCGAGGGTGCCGAGGGCCTCCTCCGGTCGCTCGCCGGTCGGGCTGAGCAGGTCGCCGATCTCGGCGCACACCGCGGCGAGCTGGTCCCGGTCCCGCTCGACGTCCTCGCACAGCGCCGAGCGCGTCTCCGAGGGGTGATCGGCTGGGGAAAAGTCGCACGCCGCGGTCGGGTCGGACGCGCATGGACACAGCGCCGCGTAGAAGCTGGCGAACTGGTCCGCCGCCAGCGGATAGGTGAAGCCGTCGGAGTCACGTCGGACGATCCACCAGCCGGGCTGGGCAACCACCGGGTGACCTTTGATCTTCAGGGTGGCCGGCTCTCCGGACCGGGTCTTGAGATCGAGGTCGAAGCTGACATCGATCGATGTCAGCCATCCGATCAGGGCGTCTCTCGCTGCGGGATCGTCGGGACGCCACGGCATCGCGGTGACGGACATCGGCTCCCGCTGCACGAAGGGCTGGGGTTGCAGGTCAGCCACGCTGGCCACCTCCCACCGCGTGCAGGCCGGCGCCGTCGCGCAGGTCCATGCCGGGCAGCGTCGGCGCCGGCGGCGGGATCCGGGAGTCGGTCAGCTTCTTCGCCCACGCCAGCAGCCGCGCGGCGGCGTCCGGGTCGGTCTCCGGCTCGATGCGCAGCAGCCGGATCGTCGGGGTAGGGATCAGGTCACCCTCCACCACGTCGTGCTTGATGCTCACGCAGTCGAGCACCACGATCGCGACGTGCTGGCCCTCCGGGTTCTCCAGCAGCTGCTCCCGGATCTGCCCGAGGCCGTTGACCTCCCAGGGCGGCAAGGTTCCCTTGATCTTCGTTCCCATCGGCTACTGCCCTCCGCTGTCGTGGCCGGGGTTGGCCTTCAGGTAGGCGTCCATCACGGCGCGCGGGACCCTCCCGAGCGCCGGGACGTCCACCCCGTGATCGCGGGCCCACGCCCGCACGGTCTTCGCCGGCACCTCCGGCGCCGTCGGCCGCTCGCCGGCGGGCGGGGTGGCTGGCCGGGCCGGCCGGCCGCTGGCAGCCCGCAGTCGCTCGCGGGCCCGCTCCAGCTCGGCGGCCAGCTCGTCGACGCGGCGCTGCGCCTCGGCGGCCTGCGACTCCCGGCGCAGCTCGGCGCGCAGGTCGTCGACCAGCGCCCGGACCTTCGTGCCCAGCGTCTGGGTGCGGCGGTTCGGCGAGGCCGCGGCGGCGGCGAGCAGCGCGGCCAGGACGTCCGGCGGTCGGGGGTCCGCCGCGGTGTTGGTGGACGCCTGACCGGGCAGCGGCGGCACCTGGGTGGTGCGTGGCATACCGGGCACGCCCGGTCTGCCCTGGGCCGCGGCCACCATGCTGGCCCGCCGCTCGTGGGCGGTCACCATCTGGCGGGCCAGATCCAGGTCGCCGGCGCACAGTTCGTTGATGGTCCGGGTCACCACCCGCTGGGCCAGGGTGGTGAAGTCGGCGATCTCGATCTCGGTCTTGCCCTCCACGAACAGCCGCAGCACGTCGTACTGGGTGCGGCTGGTGATCGCGGGGACAGGCGCGGCGGCGGGCATCAGGCGCCAGCCTCGGCGCGGGCGGCCGTCTCCAGGTCGCGGACCTCGGCCAGGACCTGCTCGCCGATCGTGGTCAGCCGGTAGAGGCGCACCCCGTACCGGTCGGCCTCGGCCTCGTCGACCAGCTCCACCAGCCGCATCCGCTTGAGCGGGGCGAGGCGCTGGGTGGCTCGCTTCAGGACCAGGGGCGGGCCCGGGTCCCGCTCGAAGTCCGGGGCGGTGTACCGCGGGTCGGTGTGGACGCGCTTCTGGTCGACGGCCACGAGCAGCAGCACCTGCTCGGCGTCCAGGGCGATCTCCATCGGGTGTCTCCGTTCCTGCTCGGCGGTCACGCCGCCGCGGTTTTGGTCGGGCCGCCGTCGAGCACCCGCAGGTGCCGGCGGCGTACGGGCGGGGGCGGCGGCGGGGCTGCCCGGTCGGCCGGGGCGCGCACCATCGGCTGCGGTGTCACCGGCGCCGGCGGCAGCGGGGCGTACCGCTCCACGATCAGCTCGGCGATCAGCTCGTCCTTCGTCACGGCCTCTCACCCCGCCGCGCCCGAGGGCGCCTGCGGGCACGCGGCGCAGTCGCGCCCGCGGTAGCGGTACGGCTGGCCGGACCTGGTCGCGAAGACCGTGCTCCCGCAGATGTGCGGGTAGCGGCCGCCGGCCGGCACGGGCCGGACCAGCGCGGTGCTCGCGACGAGCCACAGGCCCGGCTGCGGGTCAGCCATCGGTGGCCACCAGCTCGCCGTCGATCGCGTCGCCGATCCGCATGCCGACCTGGACGCCCAGCGCGTACTGCCGGGAGAAGCGAGCCGGCAGGATGCCCAGCGCGCAGAGCATGTCCAGGCCCTCGTCGACGCCGGGCACGTACAGCGACGGGTCGGCCATGACGTAGCGGTCGGACCGGTAGACCAGCTCCAGCTCGCCGTCGGGATACCAGGACACCTCTACGTGCGCCACCAGGTCCTGCGCCGTCGCGGAGAAGCCCCTCGGCGCCCGGGGGCGCGGCTCTCCCATGACGTACTCCCTGCAGAGCGCCCGAGGCTTTCCCCGGCCGTTGTGGGCGTACCGGGGGTGCCGGGCGAGGCTGGCCCGGGCCCACTCGAAGACGGCCCGCAGCCGGCGCACCTGCTCCACGGTGAGCGCCTCGGCGTCGGGGGTTACCCCCGCCCCGCCACCGGGGGAAGCCGGCGGCGGGGCGGGAGCTGGAGCGACGTCACCCGCGTCTTGGGGGGATGCGGTAGCCGCTCCATCCGCCGGGTCGGTACAAGCCTCGGCGGCCGTCTCGGGGGTGGTGCCTGCCGGGGCGGAGCCGCGAATCTCCGCCCCGGCTTCGCGGGAGGCCGGGGGGTCGTCGGCCTCGTCCGCCGGCCCGGCGAGGGCCGTGTCACCCGCCGCGAAACGGGTGGTCTCCTGGTCCGGCCAGCAGGGGCGGCACCAGGTCGCCTCCCACCGCTCGACGGACTGCCGGGCGGTCAGCGTCAGCCCGGTCCGGGTCGCCCGGCCGCATCTCGTGAACGCCGCCGACTTGAGGGCGTGGGCCGCGCTGCCCTTGGGGGCGGTCGCGATCCACACCTGCTCGCCCGGCTCCGGGCTGGCGGCCGGCGCGGCCGGCGCGGGGGCCGGCCGGGTCGCGGCGTAGGTCTTGCCGTCCACGCCGCGCACCTCGGCAGGTGTTGCATCTGCAACACCTCGCAGGTCTCGGGTCACGGTCGCGGCGTCGACGCCGAGGGCGGTGCCGATCGCGCGCTGGCTCATGCCGGCCAGGCGCAGCTCGGCCACCGCCTTCTGCCGGTGCTCGGTCGGCAGCTTCAGCCGCTCCGCGCCGAACTCGCCGTCCACGTAGGCCTGCCAGTCGGCGTACCCGAGGACCTGCCAGTCCCGCCGCTCCCACGCAAGGGCGATCTCGGCCAGGGTCTCCAGGTAGTTGTGGATGCCCTCGCGGATCCGGGCCGCCCGGGCCCGCGCGATCGGCTCGGTCGACGGGATCAGCTCCGCCACGTCCCCGGTCACCGGGCGGCCCGCCGGGCAGCGCGGGCGGTCCGGCGGCGGGCGCCGGCCTCGGTCCACGCGTACCCGTGGTAGGTGCGCGCGCCGACGGCCATGACGGCCCAGTGCCAGCGGCGCCGCCACCACGGCCGCTCGCTGATCAGGCACGGCTGGAAGTCGAAGACGGGCGACTCCGGCAGCGCCACCAGCGTGACCGCCACCGGCTCGGCGGCGGGCACCGGCGGGCGGGCATCGAGCACCTCTTGGGCGCGCTTCAGCTCGGTGGCGGCGACGTGGGCGCAGTGCTCGACGCCGAGGCGGGCCGCCAGGACGACGATCCCCGGCGCCGGCGCGGCCGGCACCTCCGGCGCCGCCGTGAAGCCCAGCGCGACGGTCGACCCGCGCCGGCTGCCGTCGACGGCGGGCAGGAGGCCGAGCCGTTCCGGCTGGCCCGGCCGGTACTCCGGGTAGGTGGCGTAGCCGGGCCGGAGTGCGGCGGCGGCTCGCAGCTCCGCGTCGGTCAGCAGTCGCTTCGTCATCGGGCGTGCGCCTCCCCTCGGATGTGCGCGAGGGTCTGGGTCAGGCTGGCCAGCCAGGCCTCCCGGATGAGGGTCGGCGCGTCAGCGGTCTCCGGGTTGAGGTGGCCGTTGACGACGCCCCACGCGGCCCAGGACGCGAGCTGGCGCAGCTCTTCGTCGCCGGCGATGAACTGGTGGGCGTGGTTGACCGGGGTCAGGTACGGCAGGGTGCCGGTCTCGGCGTAGCCGGCCATGGTGTCGGCGGTCTGGGTGCCGCGGTCGGGGTTGAGCGCCATCACCAGCAGTTCGTGGGTGGTGCCCGGGAACTGGTGGTACGGCGGCGGGAAGCCGGGCGCGTCGTCGTCGAGGCGGACCACGGCCATGGAGTACTGCGACCACAGCGGGTGGTACGGCGGGGCGGTGAGCAGCCAGCCGTCGACGGTCTGGGAGAGCTGCGGGATGAGGGGGAAGGTCAGCCGCATGGCGTGGCCGTAGGGGCCGCGGTGGGCGTCCTGCTGTCCGATCTCGTCTGGGTGGGTCACCGGTAGTCCTCTCGGTCGCGCTCGCCGAGGATCGCGGCGTCGCGGGCCTGGGCCGCCGCGGCGAACGCCGGCGGCAGTTCCTTCGGGGTGGGGGGCGGCGGCGGGGTGTGCCCGGGGTCGCCGGGCTCGCCGGGCCGCTGGCAGTGGCGGCAGATCTGCCGGCCGTTCCAGTCGGTGCCCAGCTCCGGATCCGGGTCGAATCCCGGGCACAGGCGCGGCGTCGGGCTCTTCGTCACAGCGCACCGTCCTGGTCCGGGTCGACGGCCTGGCTGTCGAGCAGGTCCGGGCCGTCCTGGCCGGCCCGGGCGCCTCGCCCGGACAGGCCGGGCAGCGCGACCGGGACGGCCTGAGCGCGGGCCTTTCGGCGGCGCTTGCGCCAGCAGCCGGAGCCGACCCGGCGGGCCCGGGACAGCGGGCTGCGGCACGGCGTCGAGCAGTCCAGGCACAGGACCGGCGGCGGGTCACCCATCGCTGGTCCTCGGCCGGATGAGCAGTCCGCCCACGGACAGCGGCGGCGTCGGCTGGGTGATCGGGCCGCCGGTGGCCGGCCGGCTCGCCGTGGTGGCCGGCCGGGCGGCGGTGATGATGGCGCGCAGTCGGCCCTGGATGTCGGGCGGCACCCAGCAGCCGGCGAAGTTCAGCGGCTGGCCGGTGGCGTACGCGTCGACCAACCGGTGCGCGTACTCCGGGGTGAGTGGGGCCGGGGCGGTGACGTCCAGGGCGAGGCCGTCCGGGCGGAGGTTGTCCCAGATGTCGCCGGCGCCGCGCATCAGCCGGGCCAGGTGCACCGGGTCGGCGCACGCCCGGGCGAGGTCCCGCAGCTCGCGGAACGCGCGGCCGGCGCGCTCGGCGTCGTCGGCGGCGCGGCCGCGGTTGGCGAGGCCGGTCAGGATCGCGCCGACGGCCACACCGGTGAGCAGGGCAGCGGACACGGTTGCGGCGAGGGCGGACGGGTCGCTGATCATCGGGTCTCCTTGAATCCGGCGGGCAGCCGCTGCTCGAGGGAGCGCACCGCCCGGTACTGGAGGGCCTTGATCGCGCCCTCTTCCTTGCCCATGGCGTGGGCGGTCTCGGCCACCGAGAGGCCGTTGAGGAAGCGCAGGACGATGCATTCCTGCTGCTGCGGGGTGAGCTGCTGGACGGCGGTGAGCAGCTCGACGTTGGTCAGGTAGTCGACGACAGCGCCGGCCGGGTCGCCCTCACGGGTGTGGTCGGTGCGGTCGACGCCGGAGGCCGGGTCGAGGAAGTCCGCGACGCTGGTCTCCAGCCGGTAGCGGGCGGACTTGAAGTGGTCGGCCAGCAGGTTCCGGGCGATCGTGACGAACCACGCCCCGATGTCCCGGCCCTGCCAGGTGAACTGGTCGATGCGGCGCAGCGCGCGGACGAACACCTCGCTGGTCAGGTCCTCGGCCAGCTGCCGGTTGCCGCACCGGAAGGACACGAACCGGAAGACCTTGCCCTCGTACCGCTCGTAGAGCTCGCCGAAGGCGTCCCGGTCGCCGGCCTGCGCCGCGACCACCAGGTCCCACGACGGGCCCCGGTCGAGCTGCTCGGCGGCGGGCGGGCCGGCCTGGGCCGGCACCCGCGCCGGCAGCACCGCGGCGGTCACCGGACACCCGCCCGACGCGAGCGCACCATCATCGACTCCAGGGCGCGCAGCTGCGCGATGTCGTCGCCCGGGTTCGGCGGGCAGTAGCCCAGCCAGCGGTAGCCGATCACCTCGCCGTCGCGGACCCACACCATCCCGGGGGTCACCCACGCCGGCATGGCGGCGAGGACCCGGGCCTCGGCGATCGCCCGCCGCCGGCGGCGCGCCACGGCCCGGTCCCAGCTACGGCAGACCCACGAGGCCAGCCACACCAAGGCGACGAGCAGCACCAGGCCGGCCACCTCGCCGGCTGCGTCCCGGGCGCCCTGCACGATCGCGTCGATCACGACGCACCGCCGGCGCGGGTGAAGGCCGGCCGCCAGGCGTCCGGGGCCGGCGCGGACTCGCAGGCGTCGCAGCCCTGGCTGTTGATCGGGCCCTGCGTCGGCTCGTGCCACCACTCCACGTTCTTGCAGGGGTGGACGTACAGCTGCTCGCCGCTGGGGAAGGCGACCGGCTGGAGGGCGTCACCGCCCACGAGCCGGAGCAGCTCGGCGGCCAGCGCGCCGGCGCTCTCCGGGTCGAGGTCGACGGAAGCCGGGAATGTGCCCCGGGCCGGTAGGACGGTCAAGCGCGCAGGCCCACCACCCAGGATCTCCACCGCAGCCTGGCCGTCGGTGGTCAGGGCGTCGACCACCACGCCGTCGCCGCTCTTCATGCGCCGCGCGCCCGTCACGCCGACACCGCCTGGCGGTCGCGGTCTTCCTTGATCGCGTCGGCGTGGGCCTGCCGCAACAGGACCGCTTGCTCGGCGTCACTCGCGCCGGCCCAGCGGCCCGACACCTCCGGCGAGCGGAACTGCTCGGCGCCGCGCTCGACGGCCTGCCCGGTCACGCCGGCACCGCGCTGGTCTGCACGCCGGTCGCCTTGGCGATGTGGTCGTCCAGCAGGGCGCTGGCCTCGGCGATCGTGTCGAAGCCGTCGAAGGTGACGCCGCAGGCGCACTCAGCGCTGCACTCGCCGGGCGCACCGCCCGCCCCACCGACGTGGCGGTGCTCGACGGCGGCCGGGACCACGGCGACCAGGTCCACCAGGACACCCCGCCAGACGACGACCGCGTGGTACCCGGTCGCGCCGACCATCGCCCAGTTCCGGGCCGAGCGCAGCCCGCCGAGCCGCCCCGCCCACGCCTGCGCCTGGACCGGGGTGTCGAAGTCCAGCTGCAGCGCCGAGCCGCGCGGATCGAAGCGGACCGCCCGCGGCGCCGGGAGCGCGTCCCGGTCGACGGCGAAGCACTCCCGGTAGATCGCCCGGAGCATGTTCGCGCGGGCGATCCGGATCAGCGCCGGCTGGCCGGCGGCGGCCGCCGACACGATCCCGGCCGTCTGCTGCTGCGCCACCTCGGGGGCGGCAGGTACGTTGTTCATCTCGACCGTTCCTTTCCTGGCTGGTTTGGTGCGGGTAGAGATCCGGGGTCACGGCTGTTCCAGCAGCTGTGGCCCCTCCTTGCTGATCGGATTGCGCTGCTGCTCTCAGGTGCTGTGGGTGGGCGGGGGGCGCGGCGGTCGGCGCGGCCGCCGCCCCCACCCACGGCCTGGGGAAGTGGGCCGGAGTCTCAGGCGGCGCCGGACGCGGACCGGTTGGCCTTGTGGACGTACCGGCGCCACTGGCGCGGCGTGAACGCCGCCCGGTTGGACTGCCGGACATAGGCGGCGAGGCGGCGGGTGCCGGTCATCGGCGACGCCGAGCGGCCGTACGAGCCGGCGATGGCGGCGGCCTTGGCGCGGTCGCGCCGGCCCTCGACGTCGAGATAGGCGGCCGGCGTGACGCGGTAGTGGCGGCTCGGGCCGGGCTGCGGTTGGGGGTGGCTCACAGGACTCCCCTCCTCTTCGGCGGCTTGGCGGGCTTGCTGGGCTTGGGCTGCTTCGGCGGCTTCGATGGCCGGGGTGGCGGCGGGGGCTTGGGCTTGCCCCAGCTCATGCGACGGCCCGCAGCTTCTCGAGGTACGCGAGCAGCTCGCTGCGAGGAATCCGGCGGGCGCGTCCGATCTTGATGGACTTCAGCTCGCCGGACTGGACCATGTATTCGACCTTCCGCGTGCCCACGGACAGCAGCCGCGCAGCCTCACGGACGGTGCAAGCCAGCGGTTCGTCGGTGCCGACCGTGGCATCTGTCTGTTCCGCACTGTCACGCATGGCACTACCGTAGCGCACTGCCCTGCGTGGCACCACCTCATCCGTTCGGATGATTTCGGGTTGCGCTCGGGGGCCTACTCTGTAGACCATGCGGAACAGTGCGGAAACCACGAGAACGCGGGTTCTCTGGCCGACAGGCCCCGGGACCCGCCGCAGCCGTCCACGGCAGCAGACCCGTCCACGCGACAACAGACCCGCGAATGGCACTTACCTTGACGACGTGGCAGCTTCCCCAGCCCCATCGCCCGACGTCGCCCGCGCCCGCTTCGCGCGGTTCGTGGCCAACGCACTCAACTCCGCCCGCGACCGGGGCATGACCGACAAGGACATCGCCCGCGCGACCGGCATCGGCGCGTCGACCTTCCACCGCTGGCGCCGCGGTCAGGGCCGCGAGCTGCCCGAGCTGGAGAAGGTCCAGGCGTTCTGCGAGGGCCTCGGCGTCAGCGTCGTCGGCGCCATGACCGCCCTCGGCCTCAACCCCGCCGTCCGCGACAACCCGCAGCCCGAGCCGCCGCTGCCGCCGGAGATCCGCAAGATCCTGCGCACCCTCGCCGACCCGAACGTCGCCGACAGCGACAAGCTGGTCCTGCGGGAGATGCTGAAGATGCTCGCCGAGCGGGCCGAGCGAGGCGGCCACTGATGGCCCGCCGCCGCGCGCCGGCCATCAGCCAGGGCGCCGACGGCCAGTGGCACGCCTGGGTCGTCGTCGGCACCAAGGCCAACGGGCGGCCCGACCAGCGGCACGTCAAGCGGGCCACCCGCGACGAGGTCGAAGAGCGCGTCGACGAGCTGCTCGACCAGAGGAAGGCCGGCACCGTCGTCAAGCCCGGGCGGGCCGCCACCCTCCAGCAGTGGCTGGAGACGTACCTCGACACCGTCGCCGCCCGAAGGTGCGACCCGACGACCATCACCGGCTACCGGTCGAAGATGCGCAACTACGTCTACCCGATCGCCGGCACGGTACGGCTCGACCGGCTCACCCCGGAGCACCTCGACCGGATCTACCTCGAGATGCAGCGCGCCGGCCGCGCCGACGCCACCATCGTGCAGACCCACCGGATCCTGTCCCGAGCCCTCGAGGTGGCGTACCGCCGAGGCATGACACCCCGGAACGTGTCGAAGCTGCTGGAGGACAACCCGACCGCGAAGAAGCGGGAGATGGTCGCCTTCACCGAGGCCGAGGCGCTCCGGGTGCTCACCGCGGCGGAGCGGCGCCGCAACTCGGCCCGCTGGTCCGTCGGCCTGGCGCTCGGCCTGCGGCAGGGCGAGGCGCTCGGCCTGCGCTGGTCGTACGTGGACCTCGACGCCGGCGAGATGCAGGTGTTCTGGCAGCTGCACCGCCGGCCGTTCGAGCACGGCTGCGGGAAGCCGCCGACGTGCCGCCGGAAGCGTGCCGGGAACTGCCCGGACAAGGTGCTGCGCCTGCGCAGCGGCGAGCACCAGCTCGACGGCGGGCTGATCCTGAAGGCGCCGAAGGGCAGCGGCAAGGCGACCGTGCCGATCCCGGCCGAGCTGGTCGCCGAGCTGCGCCGCCACAAGGAGGTCCAGGACCTCGAGCGGGTCATGGCCGAGGGCGCGTACGCCAAGCACGACCTGGTCTTCGCCGACCTAGACGGCTCCCCCATCGACCCGGCGCGGGACTGGGCGGAGTGGAAGGACCTACTGAAGGCGGCCGGGGTCCGGGCGATCCGGGTGCACGACGGCCGACACACCGCGGCGACGCTCCTGATCGCGCAGGGCGTGCAGCTCGAGGTGGTGCAGGAGATCCTGCGGCACTCGTCGATCACCGTGACCCGCGGCTACGTGCACATCGCCTCGGAGATGGCGAAGAAGGCTACGGACCGTATGGGCGCGTCGCTGCTGCGGAGACCGAGTACACCCTGACGTACACCCTTGATCTTGCGAGGGGTGCAAGGAAGGAGCCGGGGAGCCGATCCGTGTGGATCAGCTCCCCGGCTCCTTTTCGCAGGTGGGGCGGACGGGACTCGAACCCGTGACCGATCGATTATGAGTCGACTGCTCTAACCCGCTGAGCTACCGCCCCCTGCTCCATCGGGGATTTATGAGTCCCCTGCTCTAACCCGCTGAGCTACCGCCCCGCTACCGCGCCGGATCGTAACCCGCCCGGTCGATCATCGGCCACCACGAAAACGGCCGGTTGTCTCAGCGTCGCCGCCGCCTCAACAGCACGATGGGCAACGCGAGGATAACAGTGAGCAGCCAACCCACCCCGACCATGCCCCACAGCCAGCCGATGTCGCCGTCCGACTCGTCGGCGATGAAGAGGCCGAAGGTGAGCAGCAGGGTGATCCCGCCGACACCGAGGGTGGCGAGGCCGCTGAGCACCATCAGCGGAACCTCCCACCAGGAGCGCGTGGCCGGGGCCGGGCGCTGCTGCTGGTGCGGCGGGTGCGGCCGGTTGGCGGCCGCGTACGGCTGGGGGATCTTCTCCGGCGGCCGGGCCGGCATGGGGACCCGCCGGTCGGCGGGGACCCGCTGGTCGATGACCCCGATGGCGCCGGGGTGCAGGTCGAACAGGGTCGGCTCGATGTGCATCGAGATGGCGTCGTGGCCGATCAGCCGGCGGGCACCGTCGGGCCAGGCGAGCAGGGCTGCGCACTCGGCGTAGCGGACGGTGAGCGGGCCGCCGGGGCCGACGTAGCTGACGCCGTCGATGCCGACCCGCAGCTCGCCGTCGCCCTCCCGTTCCCGGTAGGCGGTGCCGGGCAGGGTGTGGGTGGAGCAGGTGGGCGCCTCGGTGAAGCCGGCCCAGTCTGCGGTGGTGCCGTCGGGCACCATCAGCAGCGCGGTGGCGGTGACCTCCTGGGCCACCTGGTGCAGGTCGCCGAGGGTGACGGTCTTGAGTTCCGCGCGGAGCTCGTCGACGGTGACGGTCCTTTGGCCGGTGAGCAGGTCCAGCGCCTGGCTGGGCAGGCGGGCGGCGTCCACCTCGGCGAGCCCGAGGGTTTCCTCCCGCTTGGCCACGGTGGCGTCCAGGTCGGCCTGTTCGATCCGACCGACCCGCAGCTTGGCCAGCACGTCGATGAAGCCGCCGAGCACCGCGTCCTGCTTCTCGGGCAGCGCGTCGGCGAGGGCGCGCAGCGTGGCGTGGCCGTCGCCGCGCGGCTCGTACCCGGTGTTGATGGTGTAGGAGAGGCCGTCCTCCTGGCGCAGCGAGCGGTACATCTCGCGTTCCAGCACCCCGGCGAAGACGCCCGCGGCGGTCCGGCGCCGCACGACCGAGTCCAGCACCACGGCCCGCGAGCCGTTGACGAAGTACGCGGGGGTGCGCGGCAGCGCCGAGGACACCGGCGGCACCGGCTGCCGTACGCCGGCGGGCAGCGCCAGCCGCAGCCCGGCCGGCACCCGCTCCCCGGCGATCCAGAGCACCGCGTTTTCCCGGGTGAACCAGCGGGCCGCCCAGGCCCGCAGGTCGTGTTCGGTGATCGCGTGCAACCCGAACTCGGGGTAGCTGGTCAGGCCGTGGTCGCGGGCGCCGTGCCGCCAGAGCGGCACCGAGTCGATGGCCGCGTTGCCGCGGCTGCTCCACTCGGTGCGCAGGATCTCCTTCTCCACCTCCAGCCGGGCCATTGGCAGGTCGTGGATGGTGCGGCAGACGGCGGTGAGGAAGCCGGCGATGTCGGACTCGGAGCCCTGCATGTAGAAGGAGGTGAAGATCGGCGCGGTGGCGCCGTTGAAGTGGTAGTCGGTCAGCCCGAGCGGAGCGAGCGCCAAGTGCTCCAGCAGGTGGGTGATGCCGCTGCGGCCCAGGGTCTCGTCGGCGGTGCCGACCCGGAAGGTCAGCCCGGCCCGCATCGGCCCGGCGGTGGCGGCCATCAGCGTGGGCACCCCGTCCACGTCCAGCTGCCGGATCATCGGGGGCCACCCTTCGCGTACGCCTCGGTGCGGAACTTGTCGAGCGTGCTGGTCCCGCCCAGGTAGGACCAGGGGTACTCGCTGCCCAGGTGTCCCAGGGCGGCGAACTGGGCCGCCGCGGCGGCCCACTGGTCCAGCAGGCCGAACCAGAGGGCGAAGACGGACCGGGTGGAGACCCAGCCGGGTTCGTGCCGGAAGTGCGGGTGCAGCACGGACCGCTGGGCGGCGGTCCAGATGTCCTGCGCCACCCGCGGGTCCCGCACGTACGCGGCCCGCTCCCCGTCGGTGTCGAAGTCGTGGTACCGCTCGAAGTGCGCGTCGGCGAGCAGGACGCCGTTCTGCGCGCCCTCCGGTGCGGCCAGCATCCGCTCCCGGGCGAACGCGAAGACCTTGTCCCAGCTACCGCTCCACTTCGGGCAGAGCTGCTGGAGCAGAGCGGACTGCGACCGCCGGTCGTGCGGCGCGTACCGGGCCAGCCGGTCGTAGCGGCGGCGGGCCTCGGCCTGGCCCAGCTGCAGGCCCATCGCGGTGGTCAGCCGCTCCTGCCAGGCGAGGACGTTGCCGGGGTCGCGGGCGCAGACGTCGATGAGGATCTGCTCGGCCTGCCGCAGGTGGTCGTGAAGCTGGGCGAACTGCTCCCGGCTGACGTGTTCGGCGCGCAGGCTGGTGCGGATCTTCCAGCCGGCGTCGACCAGGTGCGCGGCGAGCATCGTCGCGGCGACGGTGTCCCCGGGGTGCCGGGCCAGCACCGCGCGGAGGAAGTCGCCGACCCCCTCGACGTCGTCGGCGGCGCTCACCAGCAGCGACCGGCCCGCCCAGTCGCGGGGGTCGAGCAGTTGCCGTACCCGGGGCCAGTCGCGCGTGGCGAGGGCCGCGCGCATGTCGTTGACCTCAGGAAAGGCGGCGGCCGGGTCGAAGTCGATCGCCGGGAGGGGTGCGGGCATGGCGGCGATCATAGGTGATCACGAGCGGGGTTCGGCTCCCCCGTCCAGCTCGGCGGGCAGCGGGTCGCGACGGCCGGCCAGGCCGCCGCCGACCATGACCACGTCGGTCTCAGCGAGCACGGCCGACCTCCGCGCCGGCCCGGTCCCCCTCGCGGCTCGTCCGCGACAGCCGGCTCGGCCACCAGATCTTCGGCCCGATGTCGTACGCCAGGGCGGGCACCAGCAGAGACCGTACGACGATGGTGTCGAGCAGCACCCCGACGGCGACCGCCACGCCCAGCTCGACCAGCACCACCAGCGGCAGCACGGCGAGCGCGGAGAAGGTCGCGGCGAGCACGATGCCGGCGGAGGTGATCACGCCACCGGTGACGGCGAGGCCGCGGAGCACCCCGGCGCGGGTGCCGCGCTTGACCGACTCCTCGCGGACCCGGCTCATCAGGAAGATGTTGTAGTCGATGCCGAGGGCGACCAGGAAGACGAACGCGAAGAGCGGAAAGGACTGGTCGACGCCGGGGAAGCCCAGCAGGTACTTGAAGATCAGCGCGCAGAGCCCCAGCGTGGCCAGGAACGACAGCACCACTGTGGCGATGAGCAGCACCGGGGCGAGCGGGGCGCGCAGCAGCAGCGCCAGGACGACCGCGATGACCACCAGCACCACCGGGATGATGACGTTCCGGTCCCGGGTGGAGGCGGCGGCGGTGTCCACGTTGATGGCGGTGAAGCCGCCGACCACGGAGTCGGAGCCGGGCACCTTGTGCACCGCCTCGCGCAGGTCGCGGATGGTCTGTTCGGCGCCGTTGCTGTCCGGCGGGTCGGCGAGCGTCACCTCCAGCTCCACCCGACCGTCGACCACCTTGGGCTGCGCGTTCGGGTCGGGCGGGCCGGCCTGGCCCTGCTGGGTGACCGGGCGGACCGAGGCCACGCCGGGCACGCCCTGGGCCACCTGGGCCACCTGCTGCCCGGTCGCCTGGGTGGTGAAGATGGTGGCCGGGCTGCCGGTGCCCGCCGGGTAGTGCCGGGCGATCACCTCCTGGCCGGCCACCGAGTCGGTGCGGTTGGTGAACAGGTCGGACTGGCCGAGGGTGGTGGCGCCCAGCTGGCTGAGGCCGAGGGTGAGCGCGGCCAGCGCGACGGCGGTGACCAGCCAGACGGTCCGGGCCCGGCGGGCGACGAAACCGGCGATCCGGCCCCAGATGCCGTGCTCGGTCTGCGGGTCCGCCTGGTCCTCCCGCGGCGTACGGGGCCAGAACGCCCAGCGTCCGCCGAGCACCAGCAGCGCAGGCAGGAAGGTGAGCATCACCAGCAGCGTGGCGACGATGCCGAGGGCGGCGACCGGGCCGAGCGCCCGGTTGGAGTTGAGGCTGGACAGCAGCAGGCAGAGCAGGCTGACGATGACGGTGGTGCCGGAGGCGATGATCGCCGGGGCGGCGCCTCGCCAGGCGGTCTTCATCGCGTCCCACGGCCGGTGGTGCCGGTGCAGCTCCTCGCGATAGCGGGCGATCAGCAGCAGGGCGTAGTCGGTGCCGGCGCCGAAGACCAGCACGGTGAGGATGCCCTGCGCCTGCCCGTTCAGCTTGATCACGTCGTGCTTGGCCAGGTGGTAGACGAACACCGACGCCAGCGAGTACGACATCCCGGCGGCGAGCAGCGGGAAGATCCAGAGCACCGGGCTGCGGTAGACGATCAGCAGGATGATCAGGACCACGACCAGGGTGACCAGCAGCAGCGGCCCGTCGATGGCGGTGAAGACCTCGATCAGGTCGCCGAGCAGCCCGGCCGGTCCGGCCACGTTGACGGTCAGTCCGTCCCGGCCCGGGCCGGCGATGTCGCGCAGTTCGTCGACGACCTGCCGGATCTGCTCGCCCTCGGCGGCGTTGATCGGGACGATCACCTGGACGGCTTGGCGGTCCTGGCTGACGATCGGTGGCGGCAGCGGGCTCACCACGCCGGGCAGCTGGGCGAACCGGGCGGCGTCGGCCTGCACCCGCTGCTCGTCGGCCGGGGTGATGCCGGAGGTGCGCTCGTAGACGACGAGGGCCGGCGTCGTCTCCTTCTCCACGAAGCCGGCGGAGAGGTCCTGCGCGCGGGTGGCCTCCGCGTCGGTGGGCAGGAACGCGGCGTTGTCGTTGGTGGCGACGTCGCCCAGCTTCCCCGAGTACGGCCCGGCGATGCCGCCGACGACGAGCCACCCGAGCACGACCGCCATCGCGATCAGCGTGGCCGTCCAACGACCCCGTCGTCCGGACATCTCCACCCCTTGGAATCGACGCACCAATCGACGCAAGGGGAGCTTGGTCGACATCGACCATCCTGCCGGCCGGGCTGACCCTTCGGGGCGGAAACCACCCGTCGCTCCGTGGGTGAGGGCCGGGCAAAGGAGCGCGCCGAGGGGTCGGGGGAGGCCACCCGGCCGACGCCGGACTCCGGCAACGAGAAACGCCCGCCGGCGGGGCCGGCGGGCGTGCTGTGGAGCGAAGCTCCCCCGTTTGGACTCGAACCAAAAACCTGCCGGTTAACAGCCGGCTGCTCTGCCAATTGAGCTACGGGGGACCGTAGACCGCCCGACTCCGGATCTCCCTGGCGCCGTGCGACGGGACAAGAGTACAGGACATCCGGGGGTGTTGGTCCAGGGGGTTTACCCCACCGGCTCGGCACCCGGGGCGCCATCCAGAATCGGGACAAATCGTTATCCCGGCGCAATGAGGTATGAGCATGGAGCAGGATGGGTAGTTAGCTGCCGACAGAGGACACAGGCGCGAGTTGGTCGCTCCCGTCGGGGCCACCCGGTCGGGAACGGCAGCGCGTCAGGTACGAGAGGAGCCGCCATGCGCGGAAAGATCATGTTTCTTGGCGGGCTGGCTGCGGGATTCGTCCTGGGCGCCCGTGCCGGCCGGGAGAAGTACGAGGAGCTGGTGGTCCGGGGCCGCAAGGTGCTCGACCACCCGACCGTCCAGGAGGCGGCGGGTGTCGCGCAGGCTCAGGCGACCCGGCTCTACAGCGAGGGCAAGGACAAGCTGGGGCAGACCAAGCTCGGCGAGAAGCTCGGCAGCAACGGCAACACGCAGGAGCTGACCGCGGCCGACAAGCCGTTCGCCGGCACGCCGGCCACGGTGGGCGCCAAGGCCGGTTCGACCGGCACGGGCTCGACCTCCGGGTCGTCGACCACCACCACCCCGCGCATCAAGCCGTCCAGCACGGGCACCAACGCCACCACCCTCTGACCCGCACCGACGACAGCGGGCCGGCCACCTTCGGGTGGCCGGCCCGCTGTCGTCTGTCCGGACCGGATCCCATCACTTTTGCTGATGACGAACAAAAGTGGGAGCGGTTCATCTAAAACTTTCGCCCGGAACCCCTTCTCTTTCTTCCCGTACGCCAATATCGTCCTGCGTAGAACCTGGCCAGGCTCTCGTCACCTCCCCAGCGACCTCCTCAGCCTCGTCCCGGCTGAGGCGGACCCGCCTGACCAGAGCGAGGTTCGATGCGCAGACCATTCGGCCGCAGGGCCGCCATCCACCTGAGCCTGCTCGCCCTCGTCGGCGCGACACTCGTCGCGACGGCGGAGCGGCAGCCGACCCCGGCGCAGGCGGCGCCGCCACTCGCCGCACCGGCGCCCGCCAGCAACGGCATCGAGTACAAGGTGCTCGTCTTCACCCGGTCGGCCAGCGGCAGCAACGCCGCCACCGCGGCCGGCGTACAGGCCATCCAGCAACTCGGGCGCGAGCGGCGCTTCACCGTCGAGGTCACCAACGACGCCCGCAAGTTCGACGAGCCCCACCTGAAGCAGTTCCGCGCGGTGGTCTTCCTGAACACCGCCGGCGACGTGCTGACCGACACCCAGCAGGCCGCCTTCGAGCAGTACTACCGCGACGGCGGCGGCTTCGTCGGCATCCACTCCGCGATCGAGGCCGAGCCGAGCTGGTCCTTCCTCACCAACGTGCTGGGCACCCGGGCCACCGGTGCCGCCTCCGCAGTCAGCAGGGCCACCGTCACCGTCGCCGACCGGGTCCACCCCGCCTCCGAGACGTTGCCGCAGCGGTGGACCACCACCGACCGGTGGTACAACTTCGCGGCCAACGTCCGGGGCGTGTCGCACGTGCTGGCCACGGTGGACGAGAAGACGTACCCCGGCGGCACGATGGGCTACGACCACCCGGTGACCTGGTGCAAGGACTACCAGGGCGGCCGGTCGTTCTACACCGGACTCGGCGCCACGGCGGAGAGCTACGGCAGCACCGACCTGCGCGCCCACCTCGGCGGCGCGATCCAGTGGGCGGCCGGGGTGACCGACGGCGACTGCGGCGCGACCGTACTGGCCAACTACCAGATGACGGTGGTCGGGGCGCAGCCCAACGTCAGCGAGCCGATCGGCTTCGACGTCCTCCCCGACGGCCGGGTGCTCCAGACCGACCGGCGCGGCGGCGTACGCCTGCACAACCCGAAGAGCAACGAGACCACCGTGCTGGCGCAGATCCCGGTCTACACAAACAGCGAGGACGGGATGTACGGCCCGGCGATCGACAACGACTTCGCCACCAACAAGTGGATCTACCTCTACTACGCGCCGCCGCTGGGCACCCCGGCCGGCAGCGCGCCGACCACCAGCACCGACCCGGCGGCCTGGGACCAGTGGAAGGGCTACTTCCAACTCTCCCGGTTCAAGTTCGTCGACGGGGAGACGCCCTCGCTGGACCCGGCCACCGAACAGAAGATCCTCCAGGTGCCGGTGGACCGGGGCGCCTGCTGCCACGTGGCCGGTGACATCGCCTTCGACTCGAAGAACAACCTGTGGCTGGTCACCGGGGACGACACCCCGGCCGGCGGCGGCGGTTCCGGCGGATTCTCGCCGCACAACGATTCGGTCAGCGCCACCGGTGTCTACCAGGCGCCCTTCGTGGACGCCCGGCGCAGCTCGGCCAACACCAACGACCTGCGCGGCAAGATCCTGCGCATCACGGTCGGCGCGGACGGGTCGTACTCCGTGCCGGTGGACAACATGTTCCCGGCGGGCACCGCGAAGACCCGGCCGGAGATCTACGCGATGGGCTTCCGGAACCCGTTCCGGATCACCCTCGACAAGAACGACGTCGCCTACATCACCGACTACTCCCCCGACTCCTCGACGGCCCAGGTGGGCCGGGGGCCGGCGGGCACCGGCCGGATGATGGTGGTCGACAAGCCGGCGAACTACGGCTGGCCGATGTGCGTGCAGCCGAACCTGCCGTACATCGAGATGAACTGGACCACCAACCCGATCTCGCCCGTCGCGCCGTTCGACTGCGCGGCGCCGAAGAACACCTCCCGGCACAACACCGGCCTGACCGACCTGCCGGCGGTGGAGAAGTCCGAGCTGTGGTACTCGTTCCAGGCACCCACCCCGTGCCCGGAGTCCTACCTGTCGACGCCCACCCAGACCTGCCCGGTGCTCTTCCCCGAGCTGGGGACCGGCGGTGTCGGCCCGCACGGCGCGGCGAAGTACGACTACGACCCGAACCTGAAGTCGGAGACGAAGTTCCCCGCGTACTACGACGGGGCGATCTTCTTCGGCGAGTTCACCCGGGACACCCTCAAGGAGATCCGACTGGACGACAAGGGTGACATCCTGAAGATCAACAACGTGCTGAACTGCGGTCAGGCGCCCACCACGCCGGCCAAGCCATTCCTCTGCGACAACCCGATGGACATGCGCTGGGGCGCGGACGGCAACTTCTACCTGCTCACGTACGGCGATGGGTTCTTCAACATCAACCCCGACGCGGCGATGCTGAAGTTCAGCTACGTCAAGGGCCTGCGGGCACCCAGCGCCGTGCTGACCGCGACCCCGACCAACGGCATCGCGCCGCTCACCGTCGCCTTCTCCAGCGAGGGCTCGAAGGACCCGGACCCGGCCGACTCTATCTCGTTCGCCTGGGACCTCGACGGCAACGGCACCACCGATTCCATCGACCCGAACCCGACGCACACCTACACCGCCAACGGCGTCTACACCGCCCGCCTGACGGTGACCGACTCCAGCGGCAAGACCGCGTCGGCGAACACCACCATCACCGTCGGCAACACCGCGCCGACCGTCACCGTCACCACCCCGCTCGAGGGCGGCTTCTTCAGCTGGGGCGACGACATCCCGTGGTCGGTGACCGCCACCGACCCGGAGGACGGGCCGGTCGACTGCGCCAAGGTCGAGGTGACCTTCGTCCTCGGCCACGACCAGCACGGTCACGGTGAGGCCAACCAGTTCGGCTGCTCCGGCGTGCTGTCCACCGACCCCGACGACGCCTCGCACGGCGGCTACATCTACGGCGTGGTGAGCGCGTCGTACACGGACGGCGGGGCGAATGGGCAGCCGGCGCTGACCACGGTGGACCAGCAGATCATCCAGGCCAAACGGCAGGAGGTCGAGTTCGCCACCGACGAGTCGGGCACCACGGTGGGCACCAGCGCCGACACCGGCGGCGGGCAGCAGCGCGGCAGCCTCGACCCGGGCGACTGGATCGCCATCAACAACACCGTGAACCTGACCAACATGCAGTCGGTGACGCTGCGGACCTCCGGTGGCAGCGCGGCCACCGCCGGGCAGCCCCGGTTCGGCGTCGAGTTCCGGCTCGACTCCCCCACCGGCCCGCTGCTGACCACCGCCGGCGTCAACGCGACCAGCGGCAACAACGCCTTCACCAGCACCACCGTGCCGATCACCGACCCGGGCGGCACGCACCGGCTCTACCTGGTCTTCACCACCGTTCCCGGTGGGCCGGCCAGCGGTTTCGGCAACCTCAACTGGGTCGAGTTCGCCGGGCAGGGCATCGGCGTCACCCCGTGACGACCGGCCCGGGTGGGGCCGCCGCCAGCGGCCCCACCCGCGCCCCCGCACCACCGTCCATCACCAGCCAGCACGGAAAGGCAGCCAGGACATGAACGACACACAGCACGGAATGAGCCGTCGCCGGATGCTCGGCACCGTCGCCGGGGCCGCCGGCGCGGTCGCCGTCGGCGCCGCCGGCTGGGCGCCCTCCGCCGCCGCGGCGGCCGGCAACGGCCTGCTCGTCCCCACCGGCAAGCGCGGCATCATCCTGTACAGCGTCCGCGACCGGATCGGCGCCGCGCCGGACACCTCCGGAGTGCCGTACGGCTTCGAGCGGGTGCTCGGCCGCCTCGCCGAGATCGGCTACAAGGAGGTCGAGTTCGCCGGATACACCCAGAACACCGGGATCCTCGGCCGGCAGATCACCCCCGAGGAGATCCGCAAGGTCCTGGACGACAACGGGCTGCGGGCGAACGGCTCGCACGCCTCGGTCCCGAGCACCGTCACCCCGGACACCATCGCCGCCTTCGAGCGGACGCTGGACACCGCCGAGATCCTCGGCATGACGCACATCGGCACCGGCAACGACCCGACCGGCAGCAACTACAAGGCCGACTGGGACGCCGCCGCCGACCGGTGGAACACGTTCGGCGAGATGGCCGCCGCCCGCGGGCTGAAGCTCTACACCCACAACCACGACGCGGCGTACAACTTCCTGCTGGACAGCGGCCCGCTGGACGCGCTGGGCCGGCCGACCCGGTCCTCCGGGGTCCGGAAGCTGGAGTACTTCTTCGGGCTGACCAACCCGGAGTGGGTCTGGTTCGAGATGGACATCTACTGGGCCCATGTGGCGCAGTACCGGTACCGCAGCTACGTCGACCCGGACGGCGTGACGCAGACGAACGTCTTCGACCCGCTGGCCACGGTGGCGACCCGGACCACGCGATTCCCGCTGTTCCACGCCAAGGACGGCGCGTTCAACCCGGCAAACTCCGCCGGCTACGACATGGTGCCGCTCGGCCAGGGCGACATCGACTACGGCACCTTCTTCGCCAACATGGGCGCGAAGGGCTACCACAACCCGATGTGGGAGCAGGACAACGCGCCCGGCGGTGCCGCCGACCCGGGCCGGTCCCTGCGCTACGCGGAGATCAGCTACCAGCACATGTCGGGTCTGCGGGGCTGACGGACCCGACCGAAGCACCGCAGGGGCCGCGCCCGGGCACCGGGCGCGGCCCCCTCGCGTCACGCGTCGTGACGCCGGTGTGGCAGATTCCGGAGGGAGGTGATCGCGATGACGTTGATCGGACCGGAGAACCCGGACCAGGCGCGGCTGCTGCGCCTGCTGCGCGACGACGGCCCCCGCTCGCGGGTCGAGCTGGCCGACGCCCTGGGGCTCAACCGGGCCCGGTTCGTCGCGGAGGTGGACCGGCTGACCGCCCAGGGCCTGGTGGAGACGGCCGGGCCGGCCGCGTCCCGGGGCGGGCGCCGCTCGTCCCTGCTCCGGCTCGCCGGGCAGCTGCGCTTCGGCGCGGTGGCCGTCGGCGCCGGGCGGCTCGACGTCGCGCTGACCGACGGCGAGCTGACCGTGCTCTCCCGGGTCGGCGAGCCGGTCGACGTACGGGTCGGGCCGGAGGCGGTCGTCGGCCGCGCCGTCGAGCTGCTCGACAAGCTCCGCGCCGAGGCGGGGCTGTCCCGCTTGACCGGGGTGGGCGTGGCCCTGCCCGCGCCGGTCGCGGTGCGCGAGGGCGCCCCGGTCTCCTCGCCCGCCCTGCCGGGCTGGCACCAGTTCCCGGTCCGCGACGCGATCGCCGCCGAGCTGGGCTGTCCGGTGCAGGTGGACAACGACGCCAACGTCATGGCGCTGGGTGAGCTGCACGCCGGCACCGGCCGGGCGTTCGACGACTTCCTCTTCGTCAAGCTCGGCAGCGCCATCGGGTGCGGGCTGGTGCTGGGCGGCGCGCTCTACCGGGGCGCGACCAGCGGGGCCGGCGACATCGGGCACCTGCGGCTGAGCGACGACGGACCGCTCTGCGGCTGCGGCAACACCGGCTGCGTGGAGGCGTACTGCGGGGACGGCGCCCTGGTCCGGGAGGCGCTGGCCGCCGCGCATGCCGGCCGGTCGGCGGCGCTCGGCGACCGCGTGGCGGAGGCCGGGACGCTGACCGCGGCCGACGTCGCGGGGGCGGCGACGGGCGGGGATCCGACCGCGCAGACCCTGGTCCGCGCCGGCGCCCGCCGGCTGGGGCAGGTGCTGGTCGGCCTGGTCAGCTTCTTCAACCCGGCCATCGTGATCATCGGGGGCGCCGCCCCCGGCGTCGGTCCGATTCTCCTCGCCGAGATCCGCGGGGTGGTCTACCGACGCTCCACCCCGCTCGCCACCGGCAGCATGCCGATCGTCCTGTCCGACCTCGAGGACCGGGCCGGCCTGGTCGGCGCGGCCCGCCTGATCAGCGATCAGGTGTTCGCGGCCCGCTGACCTGGGGTGCGCCACGGCGCTCAGGTGCCGGAAGCGGGCACCGGCCGGCCTCGACGACCAACCTCGGGCGCGGACGCTATGAACCTGATGACGTGAGTGAATCACCATGCCGGACAGCCCCTGCCATCCCGCGCCCCGGGCGGCACATGCGTCGTTGGCGGGCGGGCCCGCGGTGAATCGTCTACGTCACCAGGTTCATAGCCGCCGACCGGAGTCGGCGAGGTCGGCTCGGGTCGGCGCGGGTCAGTCCCGGTTGCTGCTGAACGCGGCGTCGAAGGCGGCCGCCGGGGCGTCGAAGGCGAGCCGGCGGACGAACTGGAGCGCCTCGGGCGCGCCGACCAGCCGGTCCATGCCGGCATCCTCCCACTCGATCGAGATCGGTCCGGTGTAGCCGATCGCGTTCAACGCCCGGAAGCAGTCCTCCCAGGGCACGTCCCCGTGGCCGGTGGAGACGAAGTCCCAGCCGCGGCGCAGGTCCGCCCAGGGCAGATGGGAGGAGAGTCGGCCACGTCGGCCGTCACCGGTACGGACCTTGGCGTCCTTGCAGTCGACGTGGTAGATCCGATCAGCGAAGTCGAAGATGAAGTTGACCGGGTCCAGCTCCTGCCAGACGAAGTGCGACGGGTCCCAGTTCAGCCCGAACGCCGGGCGGTGACCGATCGCCTCCAGGGTCCGCTTCGTCGTCCAGTAGTCGTACGCGATCTCGCTGGGGTGCACCTCGTGGGCGAAGCGGACCCCCACCTCGTCGAAGACGTCCAGGATCGGGTTCCACCGGTCGGCGAAGTCCTGGTAGCCGCGTTCGATCATCGCCGGGGGTACCGGCGGGAACATCGCCAGGGTGTGCCAGATCGACGAGCCGGTGAAGCCGACCACCGTCTTCACGCCGAGCCTGGCCGCCGCGCGGGCGGTGTCCTTGATCTCCTCTGCTGCGCGCCGGCGTACCCCCTCGGGCTCGCCGTCGCCCCAGATTCGCGCGGGCAGGATGTCCTGGTGCCGCTCGTCGATCGGGTGGTCGCAGACCGCCTGGCCGACCAGGTGGTTGGAGATGGCGAAGACCTGCAGGTTGTGCTTGGCGAGGGTGGCCAGCTTCCGGTCGACGTACGACTCGTCGGCGAGAGCCTTGTCGACCTCGAAGTGGTCGCCCCAGCAGGCGATCTCCAGACCGTCGTAGCCCCATTCGGCGGCGAGCCGGCAGACCTCGTCGAACGGAAGGTCGGCCCACTGGCCGGTGAAGAGCGTGATGGGTCGCGCCATTGTCCTTCTCCCCTGTCGTGATTGGGGGATTCCGTAGCGGACCGGGGCGAGGGCGACCGGGTATACGGGCGGCCCCGACGGAGCACCGGTGGGCGCGGGTCCGCGCCTGGGCCCGACGGGTTGCGCCTCCCGTCGGGTCACCGGCCACCTCGCGGTCGCCGCCCTCACTCTAGGTCGGCGGGGACCCTCGGGGAAGGCCCGGCACCGGCGCGGAGTCGCACCGGTCCGCGTTCCGGCATCCGGACGGTCACTCGGCCTCCTCCTCGGGGGCGGGCAGTTCGGCCCGGACCAGCCAGCCCCCGTCCGGACGCGGCCCGGCGGAGAAGACGCCGCCGACATTCTCGGCCCGCTCGCGCGTGCCGACCACCTCCGGGCGGGCTGGGCCGTCGTCGCGTACCTCGATGGTGACGCCCTCGGGGTCGTAGCGCAGGCGGACCGCGACGGCCGCGCCCGGGGCGTGCTTGTGCGCGTTGGTCAGCGACTCCTGGATGATCCGGTACGCCGCCACGTCGACGGCGCTGGGCAGCGGCCGGGGCTGCCCGGCGAGGGTCCAGCGCACCGGCTGCCCGGTGCCGAACTCCTCCACCAGGGCGTCGAGCCGGTTGAGGCTGGGCACCGGCTCGGTGGGCGCGTCGGTCTTGATCAGGTCGAGGTGGTGGGCCGCGTCGCCGACGGCGACCGCGACGCCGAACCAGAGCAGCAGCACCACGACGGCCGCGTCCAGCCACGGCACGTCGAGGGTGAGCACCGCCGCCGCGCCGAGCACGCACAGCACCGCGGCCAGCAGCGCGTCGGCGAGCGCCGGGTGCGCCCGGGCGATCCGGCGCCACTGCGCGAGGCGTCCCATGCGGCCCAAGGTACGGCAGCCGGCCGGTCCCGGGACTGGCGCACCCGTGGGGAACGTACGGCGTGTCGGCCCTCGGAGGCGCGGTCCGCACCGAGCGGTCAGTGCCGGCGGTACACCACGCGGGCCGCCAGAGCCGCGAGCGCCGACCGCGCCGGCTCCGCCAGGGGCTGCCGGTCCAGCGCGGCCCGCGCCTGCGCCGCGCGTACCCGGATCATCCGCTCGACCTGCCCCCGGGCCCCGGTGGCCTCGATGACCTCCCGCAGCTCGGCGGCGCCCGCCGCGTCCAGCGCCGGGTTGCCGAAGTGGGCCCGCAGCCGGGCCGACCCCTCCGGGCCGGCGGCGGCCCGGGTCAACGCGATCAACACCGTCGGCTTGCCCTCACGCAGGTCGTCCACGATGGACTTCCCGGTGACGGTCGGGTCGCCGAAGACCCCGAGCAGGTCGTCGCGGAGCTGGAAGGCATCCCCGAGCGGGTCGCCGAACTCCGCCAGCGCGTCCACCGCGGCCGGGCCCGCGCCGGCCAGGGCGGCGCCGATCTGCAGCGGCCGGGTCACCGTGTACCGGGCGGTCTTCATCCGGATCACGGTCAACGCGGCCGCCACCGAGCCGTCGCCGACGGCCGAGACCAGGTCCAGGTACTCCCCCGCGATCACCTCGGCGCGCATCAGCGCGAAGACCGCGTACCCCCGGCGCAGCCGCTCGGCGCCCAGCCCGCAACCGTGGAACATCTGCTGCGACCAGGCGGCGCAGAGGTCCCCGCAGAGCAGAGCGGCGTCGCGCCCGTACGCCTCGGGGTCCCCCCGCCAGGACGACCGGGCGTGCAGGTCGGCGAAGTGCCGATGCACCGTGGGCCGGCCGCGCCGGCGGTCACTGCCGTCCAGGATGTCGTCGTGGATCAACGCGAAGGCGTGGAAGAGCTCCAGCGCGGCCGCCGCGGCCACGATCGGTTCCCCGTCCGGGCCGCCGAAGCCCCGCCAACCCCAGTAGCAGAACAGGGGCCGCAGCCGCTTGCCACCGGCCAGGACGAACCGGTGCAGAACGGCGTGGACGGCCCCCGGAACGGCGTCCGACCGACCGGGCCCCTGCCGGTCCAGGAACGCGGCGAGTTCCGCGTCGAAGCGCTTCCGCAGCAGGGTCGGGTCGGTCGGCACGACGGTCACGGTCATGGCGCCTCCCGGGCCAGTCCGGCGAGCTGGAGCAGCAGTCCCTTCACGTCGGTCGCGGCCACCCGGTCGCGGGCGGCTGACGGGTCCGAGCAGAGCAGCACCGGCCCGTCCGCCGGGTCGGTGGGCAGTCGACCGTGCGAGCCGCGGACCGCCCGGGCGCCGGCGTCCAGCCCGACCACGCTCATCAGATAGCGCAGGCCGAGCTTCTTGCGGGCCAGCGCCACCGCCGCCCGGCGCTTCGCAGCGGCGGGCGCCGCCGGGTCGAAGAAGAGCTCGGCCGGGTCGTAGCCGGGCTTGCGGTGGATCTCCACCAGCCGGGCGAAGTCGGGGGCGAGGGCGTCGTCGAGCCAGTAGTAGTAGGTGAACCAGGCGTCCGGCTCGGCCACCAGCACCAGCTCGCCGGAGCGGGCGTGGTCCAGGCCGTACCCGGCCTGCCCGTCGGCGTCGAGCACCTCGGCCACCCCGGGCAGCCCGGCGCAGAGCTTCGCCACCACCGGGACGTCGGCCGGGTCCCGGACGTAGACGTGCGCCACCTGGTGGTCGGCGACCGCGAAGGCCCGGGACGTCCACGGGTCGAGGTACTCCATGCCGGCCTGGGTGTAGACCCGCAGCAGCCCCTCGGCGCGCAGCAGCCGGTTGACGTCCACCGGCCGGGAGACGTCGGTGATGCCGTACTCCGACAGCGCCACCACCGTCGCGTCCCGGTCGCGGGCCGCGTCCAGCAGCGGGCCGAGTACCGCGTCCAGCTCGGCCGCCGCCGCGGCGGCCCGCGGCGAGTTCGGGCCGAAGCGTTGCAGGTCGTAGTCGAGGTGCGGCACGTAGACCAGGGTCAGGTCGGGTGCGTGGTCGGCCAGGATCCGCTCGGCGGCCCGGCAGATCCACCGCGACGAGGGCAGTCCGGCGCCCGGCCCCCAGTAGGTGAAGAGCGGGAAGGTGCCGAGCGCGTCGGTGAGCACGTCGTGCAGCTCGGGCGGGTCGGTCCAGCAGTCCGGCTCCTTGCGACCGTCCGCGTGGTAGACCGGGCGCGGGGTGACCGTCCAGTCCACGTCGGCGCCCATCGCGTACCACCAGCAGACGTTCGCCACCCGGTAGCCGGGCTCGACCCCGCGGGCCGCCTGCCACAGCTTCTCCCCGCCGACCAGCGCGTGGTGCTGCCGCCACAGCAGCACCTCGCCGAGGTCCCGGAAGTACCAGCCGTTACCGACGATCCCGTGCCCGGACGGTTGCTCGCCGGTGAGGAAGGTGGCCTGGACCGAGCAGGTGACGGCGGGGAGCACGGTGCCCAGCTCGGCGGCGAAGCCGGCCTCGGCGACCGCCCGCAGCCGGGGCATGTGCGCCAGCAGCCGCGGGGTCAGCCCGACCACGTCCAGCACCACCAGCCGCCGGCTCACCGCCGGACCCCCGTCCCGGCCGGGGTCGCGAGGCCGACGGCGACCAGCTCGTCGCGGGCGAAGGCCAGCTCGGCGGCGATCCCGGTGGCCAGCTCCGCGTCGGTGCGCGGCCGCCGCGCCGCCGGCAGCACCCCCCAGGTGTACGTCTCCACGTCGAGGTGGTCGCAGCCGGCGGCCGGCCCGGCGAAGAGCCCGGCGAGGGCGGCCCGCAGCACCGGCAGGGTGGACGTCAGCGGCGGCTCAGGCGGCGCGTGCAGGGGCACGTGGTAGTGCACCCGCCACGGCCCGGGCAGCCGCGCGTCGAGGGCCACGTCGAGGTCGTCGGCCGCGTACGCCGGGTCGGCCGGGTCGGCGGCGGACCCGCAGCCGGCGGCCCGGGTCTGGTGCAGGAAGCGGGGCTCGACCCAGCGGCGCAGCGCCTCGGCCGAGCCGCCCGGGTCGGCGGCCTCGACGGCGGCGGAGACCTGCACCTTGACCACCGGCAGCCCGGCCGACTCCAGCCGGCCGAGCGCCTCGACCGGCTCCTCCCAGGCACACGCGAGGTGCGCCAGATCGAGGCAGATCCCGAGCCGGTCGGTATCCATGGCTGACAATACCGCGCCTGCCTGTCCGGTGGACTCCACAATGCACCCTGGCTCCGGCTCGAAGCCGACCCGGACCGGCCGGCCGGTTTCCCGCTCGACCGTGGCGAGACCGGTCGCCAGCTCGGCCAGCCGCCGCCGCGCGGCGTCGGCCCGGTCGGCGTCCCACGGCTCCCGCCAGGCCAGCGGCAGGGTGGAGACCGAGCCGCGGGCCGCGTCGTGGGGGAGCAGGTCGGCCAGCACCCGGGCCAGGTCCAGGGTGTACGCCAGCCGCTCGGCGGTGGTCCAGTCCGGCTGGTAGACCGCGCCCTTGACGACCGGCGCCTGGAATGACGCGTACGGGAAGCCGTTGAGGGTGACCACCTCCAGCCCGCGTACGGTCAGCTCGGCCCGCAACCGCCGGCGCAGCGCCGGGTCGGCGGCCAGCTCGGCGGCGACCGGGGCGGCCAGCCAGAGCCCGAGGCCGAGCAGGTCGGCGTCGAGGGCCCGGCGGACCGGCACGGCGTAGCGGTCGAGCTGGGCGAGGATGCCGGCGAGGTCCTCCGCCGGGTGGACGTTGGTGCAGTAGCCGAGGTGCACGGTGCTGCCGTCGGCGTGCCCGAGCCGCATCACTCGCCCCCGCGCAGGATCGAGTTGCCGGCGAAGCTGGGGGCGGGCGCGTCCAGGTCGGTCAGGTCAAGCCGTCCCGACTGGCCGTAGAACTCCACCGGGTTGCGCCAGAGCACCCGGTCGACGTCGTCGTCGGTGAAGCCGGCGAGCAGCATCGCCTCGCCGGTGGCCCGGGTGAGCAGCGGGTCGGAGCGCCCCCAGTCGGCCGCCGAGTTGACCAGCATCCGCTCGGTCCCGTACGTCCGCAGCAGCTCGACCATCCGGGTCGGCGTCATCTTGGTGTCCGGGTAGATGGAGAAGCCCAGCCAGCAGCCGGTGTCCCGGACCAGCTTCACGGTGACCTCGTTGAGGTGGTCGACCAGCACCCGCCCGGGTTCGATGCCCGACTCGGCGACCACCGCGAGGCTCCGCTCGACGCCGCGCGCCTTGTCCCGGTGCGGGGTATGCACCAGGGCGGGCAGGTCGTGGCCGACGGCCAGGGCGAGCTGGCCGGCGAACGCGGCGTCCTCGGCCGGGGTCATCGAGTCGTAGCCGATCTCGCCGACCGCCACCACGCCGTCCTTGTCCAGGTAGCGCGGGAGCAGGTCGAGCACCGGGTGGCAACGCGGGTCATTGGCCTCCTTCGGGTTGAGCGCGACCGTGGCGTGGTGCCGGACGCCGAACTGCCCGGCCCGGAACGGCTCCCAGCCGATCAGCGAGTCGAAGTAGTCGACGAAGGTGGCGGCACTGGTGCGGGGCTGACCCAGCCAGAACGCCGGCTCGACCACCGCGCGCACCCCGGCGGCGGCCATCCGCTCGTAGTCGTCGGTGGTCCGTGAGGTCATGTGGACGTGCGGGTCGAAGATGCGCATCACGCCTCCCTGGCGGTGGTCAGGTCCGAGCCGGCGCCGAGCCGGTCGAGCAGGTCGGCAGCGTCGGCGGGCATGGTGCGGCCGGCCGCGTGCCGCTCGGCGGCCAGCGCGACCAGCATCGCCGCCAGCTCCCCGTCGGCCCGGCCGTCGAGGTCGTCGACGACGGCCAGCGGCACGCCGGTGAAGACGCACTTGAGCACCGCCTGCCGCCAGGCCGACTGCTCCAGGTGCCGGGCGTACGGGCCGAGGGCGGCGGCGACCAGCCGGGTGTCGTTGGTACGGACGGCGTCGTGCAGCAGCGGTACGCAGGCCGCGCCGATCGGCAGCAGCGGCAGCGCCCGCAGCACGGCCCGCTTCTCGGCCGCGTCGCCGTGCCGGTAGAGCGTCTCGGCCGTCGTCGCCGCCCGGTCGGCGGGGAGCGCGGTGAGCAGCAGCGCCCGGACGGCCTCGTCCACGGTCCAGCCGGGCGGGTCGGGCAGCGGCCCCCGCCCGCAGCGCCGCGCGGCGGCGGGGAAGAGCCGGGCGATCGCCGCGGGTTCGGTCGCGACGCGGCGCAACGCCGCGGCCAGCCACCGGGGATCGGGTACGCCCCGCAGCGCGGCGCGCCGTCGGTCGGGTGTCATGCCGTCTCCCCTC